>NZ_JBFUBG010000009.1:0-112860 GCF_056405875.1 Rhizobium sp. P1_E6
TTGCTGCAAAATCCGCGGTCTCCCCGGCTAGGAAGAGATTGATAATGTGCTTGGAACCGACGAGCATGATCACGCCGAACAACGCCATCAACCCGGCTACCGTGATCAGTGAAAGATTGCCTGTCAGCCGGGCGGCAGCGTCCCTGCCCGCGCCGCGATGGTAGGCAACCCGAACGGTCGCCGCCTGGGCGATCGCGACGATTGGATTGAAGGCGATGCTGTTCAGGGTATAGGCGATCTGGTTGGCAATGATCGCGATCGTGCCGAAACCGCTGGTGACCAAGGTCAGGACCAGCGTCATGCCGAGCTCCGCCGCATAGACAAGCGCGATCGGCCAACCGATCGACCAGACATCCCGGACAGCCCTGGCCGCAGTTGGGATGGCGGCACGGAAGGTTGCGAGCGGGAGATGTTTTCCGATGATCGCATAAGCTGTCAACCCAACGGCGATCAGCCACCAGGCGACGGCATAGGCAAGACCGGCACCGGCAACTCCATGACCGGGATAATTGAAAGCGCCAAAGGTCAGGCCAGACAGAAGCGGCATATAACAAAGCGCACCAAGCCCGACCGAGGCCATGATCAGCCAGGATTTTGCGCTGACGGAGCAATAAAGGCGAATCGGCGCGATCCAGAGAATGGCCGGCAGCGCAAAGGCGGCCCTGCCGATGAACTCTCCCACATCGTCGAGAATTTCAGGTGCAACGCCGAATGGGGCGAGGATCGCAGGCAGGTTCAGGAGGACCGCCATCGACAGAAGCGAGAGGGCAAGACCGGCCAACACCGCGCCGCCAAAGGCATAGGCCACCTCATCGCCTTCAGTTGTTTCCGTTTCGCTCCTGCCCTTGGCGGCCGCCATCAGTGGATGGGCACCGGCGATCACACCCTGGGAAACGACGGTCAGCGCCTGAATGAAGATCGCGCAGAGCCCGCCGGCCGCAAGCGCAGAGCCGCTGAGGCGGCCGAGCATCACGCTCGCCGACAGACCCATGATCAGCTGGCTCGCTTGGGTGACGGCCAGCGGAGCCGCGATACCGCCGAGCGATCGCAGCTCTTTCCATCTCATACGGCTCATACCTGTCCCGATCAGGCTGCGACTGCCTGGGCGGCGAAGGCACCGATGACCTCCTGGGCGCTGCGCCGTGCGCCCGCCTGAAGATATTCCATGGCGACCAGCGCCGCGTCATGCGCCGCCGTTCCGGAACCCGAAACACAATCCTCGATGACGCGGCAGTAGTAATCGCCCTGATGCGCATCGACGAAGCTGTAATGAATGCAGACGTCGGTAAAACCCCCGACAAAGAAAAGCGTCTCGGCTTTGACGGCCTTCAGCAGGATTTCCATCTCGGTACCGTAGAAGACCGAATAACGGCGCTTGGTTATGCGCAGGTCATCCGGCTTCATCTCCATTTCCTCGACCGGGAAAGGCGTGCCTGGCGAGCTTTCGAGGCAGTGAATGCTTTCCGAACCATCCAGCTCGCGACCGAAATCGATCAGGTTGTCGCGATGCGCTTCCTGCACGAAGATGACCGGAATGCCGGCCTTGCGTGCGGCATCGACCACCGACTTCGCGCGCCAGTTCCGCTCAATATGGTCACCCATGAATTCCAGACGGGACGTCGTCGGACGGGGCATGAAGCCCGATTTCTGAATATCAACGACGATCAGGGCGGCGCGCCCGACGATCAGGGGCTTCGGGACGATCGGATTTCCAGCCATCAGTTACACTCGCTTGCTTATCGATAAACACGGCCGCCGCTCCGTCTTTCTCCGTCATCAAATCCGGTCGGAGTGGCGTTTACCGCCTCCGTTATACACGACAGAGTACAGTATGCAATATTGCATACAATACGATCATAATTTGTGCATATGCCTATTACTTCTAAGATTTCAGGTCGACTTTCAGCAATCAGCAAATCACAACTGCACCATTAAATTACTGTTTTTTAATGTTTTTCTAAAACTGGCATGGTCGTTGCATAGATCTTCAGCATCCACTCAAGGGGACAGCAAAGGAGAACACAGCATGGCATCCAGGAAGCCCTCCGCGCCTTTCGGCCAGGACATGAACTCGTTGATATCGCGCAGATCGGTCCTGAAGGCCGCCGGCGGCCTTGCCGCGGCGACACTCGTTTCCGCACCCTTCGTGCGCCCCTCCTATGCCGCAACGACGCTCAGGGTCTCGAACTTCGGCGGCTTTTTCGAGGAAGCTTTTGCAAAGAGCGTCTACCCGGCCTTCACCAAACAGACCGGCATCGCCGTCCAGTCGATTGCGCAATCGGGTAGCGCGCAGTTCCTCGTCCAGCTCGGTCAGGCGATCCAGGCAGGCTCGGCTCCGATGGATATCTGCTGCGCCGGCCAGGCCGACGTCATCCGCGGCCGCCAGCGCGGCCTTTGGGCAAGCGTCGACAAGTCCAAGCTGAAGAATATCGRCAACCTGATGGACGGCTTCCTTTATGAGGACGCCGGCAAGGTCGACGGCGTCGGCGCCATGGCTTGGTACATCACTCTGATCGCCAACCCGTCTGAATTCGAAAYGCTGCCGGACAGCTGGACCGAACTGTGGAAGCAGCGCGCTTCGGCCTGGGGCCTGCAGGGCGGCGGCAACAGCGTGCTTCTCGATATCGTCGCTTCCGTCTATTTCGGCGGCCCGTCCGTGCTCGACACCGAGGAAGGTATTGACAAGGTCATTGCCAAGATCGCCGAACTGAAGCCGAACGCGAAACTGTGGTGGACCGACGAAGGTTCGATGCAGAGCGCCTACCAGAACGACGAAGTCGTCGGCGGCCTTTATTTCCACGACGTCTCAATGATCATGAAGAAGGAGGGCACCGACGTCGCCTCGATCTTCCCGAAGGAGGGCGCAGTCCTCGGCTACAACGCTTGGTGCGTGCCGAAGGTCGGCGACGTCAGCGATGCCGCTATCGCCTTCCTTGACTGGAGCGCCACGCCCGAGTGCCACGAGTTGATCGCCCGCAATGTCGGCGCCGCGCCGCTGATCGAAAAGTCGAAGCTCAACCTGACCGCGGACGAATTCAACGCGGTGTCTGGCACCGGCAAGCCGATCGTCGTCGCCTCCGACGCCAAGGTGAAGCACGCCGACTACATCTCCGCGCAAATGCTCAAGATGCTTGGTCAGTAAGTCTGGACGCAATGATGCAAGGCCTGGAAATCTCAAACCTCACGAAGTCCTTTGGCGCAAATACGGTCGTCTCCGACGTCTCGCTTGCGATCGAACAGGGCAAGTTCGTCTGCTTCCTCGGTCCGTCCGGCTGCGGCAAGACGACCCTGATGCGCATCATCGCCGGTCTGGAGCAACCGACCAGCGGCACGGTGCGGCTTGACGGTCGCGACATTACCGGTGTTCCGACCAACGAACGCAACTTCGGAATGGTGTTCCAGGCCCTTGCCTTGTTTCCGCATCTCGATGTGGCCGGCAATATCGGCTACAGCCTTCGCTATCGCACGATGGCGAAGCACCATAAGCAGGAACGGATCGACGAGCTTCTGAAGCTCGTCGATCTGCCCGGAATGCAGTCGCGCCGGGTCGACCAGCTCTCGGGCGGCCAGAGGCAGCGTGTCGCGATCGCCCGCGCGCTGGCGCAGGAGCCGCTCCTTTTCCTGATGGACGAACCGCTTTCCGCGCTCGATGCTAAACTGCGCGACCATATGCAGGTCGAACTGCGGCAGCTGCAGCAGAAGCTGAAGATCACCACGATCTTCGTCACCCACGACCAGCGCGAGGCGATGACCATCGCCGACCAGATCGTCATCATGGCGCATGGCAAGGTGCAGCAGGTCGGCAGCCCGGTGGAGATCTACCGCAAGCCGGTCAACCGTTTCGTCGCCGACTTCATCGGTCAGAGCAATCTTGCCGAAGGCGTTCTCGTCGACCGCGAGCATGTCCGGATCGGCGAAAACGTCGTCGCCACCTGCCTCGCGCCCTCCCAATTCAAGCCCGGCGACAAGATCACGATCTGCGCCCGCCCGGAAAGCACGCTCCTGTCGCGACAGCAATCCGGCGGCACCGCACCGAACGCAACCGTCACTTTCGTGCGCGACCTCGGCTCCAGCGTCGAGGTGTTTCTCGACAGGAACGGCCGGCAGGTCGTCGCCTCGCTCGCGCCCGCTGCCTGGGCCGAGCTTGAAGACGTACGAGAATTTGCTGTCTCCTTCGCACCGGGTTCGGTGACAGTCCTGGAGGACTGACCATGTCGCTCGTTTCGGGACAAGAAGGTTTGAACCGTCGGCGCCTCTCCGTGACAACCGGCCTCGCGTGGCCCTTCTTCATGATCGTCGCCTTTTTCGGCGTACCTTTCGCGCTGCTCTTGCGCGTCAGCGTCGCCCGCGTCGACCCCGCCTATTACCAGGGAAGCGGCTGGTCGCTCGAGGCGATGGCAAGCCTGTTCCAGCCCATGGTGCTGAATGGCCTCACGTTCTCGCTCTGGCTGGCGCTGACGGTCGCAACGTTCAGCATGATCATCGCCTTTCCGGCGACCTATTTCATTACCCGCATGAGCCGCAACGCGCAGATCGTCTGGCTGATCGGCCTTCTGACGACGCTGGCGCTCTCGGAGGTACTGATCACTTTCTCCTGGCAGATCATCCTGTCTAAACGGGTCGGCATCTCGAATATCGCCGTCTTCCTCGGCCTGCTCGACAAGCCCGTTTCGCTGACGCCCAGCTTTTACGGCGTCGTCAGCTGCCTCATCTATGTCGTCAYCCCCTTCAACGTGATGACCATCTATCCAGGCCTGTCGCGCATGGATGCCTCTTATATGGAAGCCGCCTCTACCATGGGCGCCACGCCGATCCAGGCCTTTTTCAACGTGCTCCTGCCGCTGATGCGCAAGCCGATCGCCACCGCCTATCTGACGACCGTCGTAATGGCGATCGGCGCCTATGTCGCGCCGCTCGTGCTTGGCGGTCCGGCCAACTGGACGATCGGCGTCATCATAAGCGAAGTCGCCAATTCCGCCCAGAACTTGCCGCAGGCAGCAGCCATCGCCGTTCTCCTCATGCTCGTCACGGGCGCGATGATCCTCATCATCGGCAAGGTCGGCGGAAAGGGGTATAGGTCATGAGCCGGTTCATCCAGAAAACCGTGCGTCAGATCTTCCTCGTCTGCCTGGCCCTTTTCCTGGCGGCACCGCTGATCATCGTCGCCGGCGTCAGCTTCAACAGCACGGCACAGATGACCTTTCCTCCGCAGAATATCAGCCTGCGCTGGTATTCTGCCTTCATGCAGGACCCGGCCTGGACCACCGCCTTCATGCGCTCGGTCGGCATCGCCATCGCCGCCTCGCTGCTGACAATCAGCGTCGCCTTCCCGATCGCCTACAGCCAGTGGAAGACCAATTCGCGCTTCGCAAAGATATTGGCGGGAATGGCGGGCGTTCCCTTCATCTTGCCGCCGGTCGTCATCGCCGTCCTGTTCCTGCTTTTCTGGGGCACGGTCCGGCATGTCGGCCAGATCGAGAACATTGTCATCAGCCATGCCGTCACCTTCGTTGCCGTGCCGCTGGTGATGATCTCGCTCGGTTTCTCCAGCATCGACAAGTCGCTCGTCGAGGCGGCCCGGACGATGGGCGCCCGCGACAACGACATCCTCAGAACTGTCGCGATACCGATGGTGCTGCCCTTCGTCGCGTCCAGCTTCATCTTCGTCGCGATCTTCAGCCTCAACGAATATGTCATCGCCTTCATGGTGGCCGGTTTCACCGCCGAAACCATGCCGGTCAAGATCTTCTCCAGCATGCGCACCGGCTTCTCGCCGACCATGTGCGTCGGCGCCGTATTCTTCATGCTGATCGGCCTTCTCGGCTTCATCACCGTCGCCCGCCTGGGCAATCTTCCGAAACTTCTCGGTGCACGTTTTTAAGATCAAGGAGCATCCCATGCCAAAGAAGCAAAACCCCATGATCGTCGGCCAACCAGTGCTGATCGTCGTCGATATCCAGAAGGTCGGTTTCGACGATGATGGCTCCATTCCCCTGATGCCGGGCATAGTCGAGCGCATGCGCATGGCCCGCACCGTCATCGACGCCGCGCGCGAAGGCGGCGTGCCGATCATCTTCCTGCAGGAAAGCCACCGCAAGAGCGGCGTCGATTACGGCCGCGAGATGGATGGCGACGAGGACATGCATCTGCGCGAAGACTGGCCGGGCACGGCGATCGCCGCCGAGGAAGTCGGCCTGCGCGACGACGACTATGTCATCGTCAAGCGCCGTTATTCTGGTTTTATCGGCACTGACCTGCAGATCCTTCTGCGCGGGCTGAAGGCCGATACGCTGATCCTCGTCGGCGGCCTCACCAATATCTGCGTGCATTATACCTTCGCCGACGGTCACCAGTCGGATTACCATTGCCGCGTTGTCGAGGATTGCGTCGCCGGGTCTTCCATCGAGGCGCATGACGCAGCCCTCGCCAACATGGAGTATCTTCAGCACGGCGCCCGCCGCACGGCAACCGAGATCAACGAGGCCTTCCTTTCCTTCAAGCAAGGCAAGGCCGCCTGATATGCCAGATCGCCTGACCACGGAGACGCGCCGCATCTGGTCCGGCCTTGCCGCCGAGATCGAAGAGCTTTTTGCCGAGATGTGGAAAGTGCCGGAACTGCCGGCACTGGAATATAGGTCGCAGGCGATCCTCTGTGACTTCATCGAACGGCACGGTTTTACCGTCGAGCGGGGTGTCGGCGGTGTGCCGACGGCGTTCATCGCCCGCATTGTTAGTGGCGAAGGCCCGAAGGTCGGCATCCTGATCGAATATGACGCGCTGCCGAGCCTCTACAATGATGCGGTTCCCTATCGCCAGGGCAACCGCCGCAAGCCCGGTCATGGCTGCGGCCATAACCATATCGGCCCGGCCAATACCGGCGCCGGTATCGTCGCTGCAAAGGCGATGGTCGAGCTCGGTCTTGGGGGCGAGATCGTCATCATCGGCTGCCCGGCCGAAGARATCGGCTGGGGCAAGCTGGCGCTTCAGGCCGCCGGCGTGTTCGACGGTCTCGACCTCGTGCTGACCTCGCATGGCGATTACCAGAACGGTTCGCTTGCAAGGCCTTGTCATGCAATGGCAAGCGGCGAGTTCAAGTTCATCGGCGAAAGTGCCCATGGCGGCAAGACCGCCACCCGCAATGCACTGCTCGCCGCCGAAGCTGCTTATGCGGAATTCGACCGCCTGCGCCAGGACGTGCCCGACCTGCAGCTTAAGCACGTCTATCGTTTTGCCGGCATCACGCCCGGCGTGACACCCGAAGAAGTCCGCCTCTGGTCTTCCGTCCGGCACTACGACTTCGACGTGGTGCAGGTGGGCTACAAGCTGATGCATGACACCTATAGCCGCATCGCCGCCGAACAGGGTGTCGAGCTGGTATCCGAGCAGATCGCCAATTGCCGCGGTTATCTCGGCAATGACACGGTCGGCCGCGTGCTGGATAAATGCCTTCGGGAACTCGGCCCGCCGCGCTGGACCGATGCGGACATCGCATGGATGGAGGAACTCTCCGCGGCCTGCGATCCCGGCAAGCCATTCAAGCTGCATCGCGAGCTGGAATATTTCGACACCGGCATCGACTATTACGGCCAGGACGACGGCGACATCAGCTGGCAAATCCCGCTCGGCCGGGTTAACTGGGCCTATCCGGACAATGTGCCGATCCATCACTGGGCCTGGACGGCGCTGTCGGGGCATTCGTCGAGCAGTCCCGGCCCGCTGATGGCATCCGAAGCGCTGGCCATGGCCGCGATTGCATTGCTGGTATCGCCGGAAACGGTCGCCGCCGCCAAGGCGGAGCTCACCGGGCGTACCGGCGGCAAGCACATTGCCGGACCGGCACCGACAATTTCCGACGTGCTGGCAAAGGACCCGCAGTCCTTCTGGGATGCGACCTGGGCGCGATAGGTGCCCCGGTCATCAGAACTTGGAGCCGATATACGGAGACGATCGAATGACGGGAATGCTGGACGACTTCAGGATATTCGAACCCTATCCGGGCATTTTTGCCTATTATGACGGCCGTATCGCCGGCAAGCGGCTTTATTCGGAAGGGCCGAATTGGCTGGATGACGGCGCCTTCAGCCTCGGCATCGCCTCCTATGCGATCGTCGATGGAAACGAAGCGTTGGTCTATGACACCCATATCAGCCTTGACCACGCCCGCGCCATTCGCGCTCATCTGGAAGGTCTGGGTGTGGCGAAGATTACCGTCGTCCTCAGTCATTTCCACAACGACCATATCGCCGGCAACGAGGTGTTTGCCGATTGCGAAATTGTCGCCAACAGTGCGACTGCAAGCCTTCTCGAAGCGGAAAAGCCGCGGATCGCTACCCGCCTGCCGAAGATCGAACCCGTCGTCATGCCGAACACCCTGTTCGACCGCAGCCTGACGATCACCGTCGGCAGCCGCGTGGTCGAGCTTCATGAATTCAACATCCACAGCGCGGACGCGACGGTCCTATGGCTGCCGGAAGAACGACTACTGTTTGCAGGCGATACTTTGGAGGACACCGTTACCTATATGACGGACCCCGCCGCCCTACCGGTACATCTGGATGAACTGAGGCGGTTGAGCTCCTTCCCCATCGCAAAAATCCTTCCCTGCCACGGCGACCCGGACCGCATCATTGCCGGCGGCTACGAGCCTTCGTTCATCGACGCGACGATCCGCTATGTCGAGGCGATGAACGAGGATGTTACCGAACCGGAAATCTGGAACCAGGCCCTGTCCGAGGCCGTTGGCCAGGACGTCAAGAGCGGCGCGCTGATCTACATTCCCGCCTACGAGGAAGTACACGCCTCCAACATCGCTCTGCTAAAAGCCTATCGCGACAAGGCCTGAACACCCGCGGGGGTTTCCGGACCGCAACTGATCTGCCCATGTCGCCCTCGCGCCAGGGCGCGAAGCATTCCGTGCGCCGTCCTGCCAGCCGCTCTCGAGCGATTGCGGCCAGGTTTCAGTCCAGGGACCGCCGTCCTTCTGGCCAATGCTCTTCCGGACACCTAACGCGAAGCGTGTGYGGTGCTAGCCTTGTTCGAGGAAAAGCTGCGGCCGCAGGCGAAGGAAGCTTTGGCGACCATTTTTCCAGCCGGCGCTCGCCGGGGCGATTGTCGCGACGGCGTCGACAGCCGAGGGGGCGTCGAAGAGGACGATATCTGCCGCGCTGCCGATCGCAATATCGTAACCCTTTCTTCCCAGGAGGGTGGCAGCCTGCGTCGTGATCATGGTGAAGACAGTGTCGAGGCCATCGGCGGTGCCGATCTGGGCGACGTTGGCAAAGAGATTGGCCATGCGCATCAGGTTGACGTCTCCGAAGGGCGTGAACGGATTCAGGACGTTGTTGGTGGAGATGGTCGTGACGACACCGAGTGCTGCCAACCGGTGAGCGGGTGTCACGCCGCGCGGGACGAGATGGGTCGAATTACGGCCGGTGAGGAAGAGATCGGTGGCCGGCAGGACGGTCAATGCGATGCCGGCCTCGGCAAGACGACGGCCGATCGGCTCCAACTCTTCCGGCGGCAGAGCAGAGAGCTTGGTGACATGGCCGACCGAGACGCGCCCCTGGTAGCGGCGTGCGAGGGTCTCGGCGACGACGACAGGGAGGTTGGAGCCAGCGGGCTCGAGGTCGAAATCGAGGTGGAAATCGACGGCAACGTCGTGGCGAATGGCGAGATCGAAGATGCGGCGGATGTGTTCGGCCGGCGCCGGATCGGTGTAGGGGCAGCCCCCCACCAGATCTGCACCCGCCTTCAGCGCCTGTTCGAGCATATCCTCCGTGCCGGGATCGTTCGTCAGGCCCTCCTGGGCAAAGGCGCAGATCTCGATGTCGATGAGGGCGGCATAGTCGGCCTTCAGTTTTTTGATCGCCTCGAAGGAGCGGAAACCGGCACGCGGGTCGATCTCGACGAAGGTACGCAGGCGGGTGGTACCGTTGAGGATCGCCTTTTTGACGACCGCAGCAGCGCGGGCATAGACGTCTTCCTCGGTAAAGACGGCCTTGGCTCGGGAGGTTTCGCTGACAGCCTCAGCGAGTGTTCCTGCGCAGAGGTTGCAGCGGCTGATGATGCCGGCCTTGTCGAGATGGATGTGGGTTTCGATGAGGCCTGCGCAGGCGAATTTCCCTTCGGCATCATAGTGCGGCGCATCGCAGACGAAACGAGGCGCAATCGCCGCGATGCGGCCCACCTCGAAGGCAATGTCGGTCGGTTCGCTCAAGCCGGCCATTCGGGCATTGCGGATGACAAAGTCGATCGCCATGAAGCCTCCTCAGACGGACAAAAGGAAATTGCGGGCGACGCGGTTGTGATCGGCGATCAGCGCCTCGATATCGACGCCCGCGGGCATACCGTCGGTGACGCGCCATTCGCCTGCGATCATGACGCGGTCGGCCGTGGTGGCACCGCAGAGCACCAGGGCAGCCAGCGGATCGCCGGCACCGGAGAAACGCAATTCGTCGAGCTTGTAGAAGGAAAGATCCGCCTGGCGGCCGGGCGCAATGGTGCCGATGTCGTCGCGGCCGAGCAGTCTTGCCGAGCCGGCGGTTCCCCAACGCAGCACGTCGAGATGGGTGACGGCTTCGGCGCCATAGGTCAGGCGGTTCAGCATCAGGGCATGGCGCACGCTTTCCATCAGGTTGGAATTGTCGTTGGAGGCCGAACCGTCGACGCCGAGACCGACTGGCGCCCCGGCAACCTCCAACTCGCAGGTGCGGCACATGCCCGATGCAAGCACCATGTTCGAGGTCGGGCAATGGCAGATGCCGACGCCGTGCCGGCCGAGCTCGGCGATCTCGGCATCGTCGAAATGGATGCCGTGGGCGAGCCAGGTGCGGGCGTTCAGCCAATTACAGCGGTCGAGATATTCCACCGGCGTGCAGGCGAATTTGCTGCGGCAGAATTCGGCTTCCGCCTTGGTCTCGACCAGATGGGTGTGGAGCCGGCAATCGTAGCGTTCCGCCAGCGCCGCCGTTTCGCGCATTAATTCCAGCGTGACGTCGAACGGCGCGCAGGGCGCGAGCGCCACCTGCGTCATCGCCCCTTCGGAGCGGTCGTGATAGCGCCTGAGCACGCGCTCGCTGTCGGCGAGGATCGTGTCGTCATCCTGCACGACATTGGCCGGCGAAATGACGCCCTGCTGGTCCTTGATGTTGAGACTGCCCCGCGTCAGCGTGATGCGCATGCCGAGACGGGCCGCCTCCTCGGCCTCGACATCCATCGCGTCTTCGAGGCCAGTGGCGTAGAGATAGTGATGGTCTGAGGTGGTGGTGCAGCCGGAGAGAAGCAGTTCGGTCAGCGCGAGACGGACGGCAAGACGGAAGGCTTCGGGCGTCATGTTCTTCGCCCAGATCGGGTAAAGTGCGCGGATCCACGGCCAGAGCGACTTGTTGATTGCCGCCGGATGGGCGCGCGTCAGCGTCTGGAACATATGGTGATGGGTGTTGACGAGACCCGGAATGACGACGTGGCGGCTGGCGTCGAAGCGTGCATCAACCGAGGCAGCAGGCTGCCGTCCCGCCGCGACCAGCTCGATGATGCGGCCATTCTCGATGACAATGCCGCCTCCAGCGTCCTCGGCCATGATAGCGAGCGGTGATTGTATCCAGAGTCGGCCCTTCATCAGCGATGCTCCCATGCGCCATGCGTGAATGGAAAAGTCAGACGACGAGCCGGCCGCCGCGGGCGATGATGGCGCCGCCACGGAAGACGGTACGATCGAGGGGACGGGCAGCGACGGCCTCTGCCAGCGACGCGGCAGGCAGGATGACAAAATCGGCGGGCGAACCGGCCTGGAGCGGCCCGACGGCACGGCCGAGGATTTCGGCCGGCGCCTGCGTCGCCAGGCGGAAGGCCGCAGCCAGATCCTCATCCGAACGGAAATCCTGACGATCGCAGAGAATGCCGACACGCTCCAGCATGTCGCCATTGCCGAAAGGCGACCAGGCGTCGCGGATATTGTCATTGGCGCAGAAGAGACGGACGCCGGCAGCGCCAAGCCGCTTGACCGGCGGCATGGGCACGGGTCCCGGCGCGCTGGTCATGATCGCTACGGCCGACCTGGCGAGTGCGGCGGCCGTGCGGCCGAAATCGGCATCTTCCAACTCGCCGAGACAAAAGGCGTGACTGACAACCACCTTGCCTTCGAGGCCGAGTGCGGCCGTGCGATCAGCGATCTGGCGAAGCTCGAAGGCGCCGAGTGCGCCGCCGTCATGCAGATGGATATCGAGCCCGACGCCGTATTTGCCGGCGACAGCGAAGATCGCATCGAGATGGCCGGTCACGTCGTTATCGATGCCGGCGGGGTCGAGGCCGCCGACGAGATCGGCGCCGGCGGCGATAGCCGCATCGAGCAGCTCCGCGGTACCGGGATCGCGCAGCACGCCGGATTGCGGGAAGGCAACAGTCTGGATGTCGACGAGATGACCATGGCTCTGCTTCAGTGAAAGCACGGCCTCGAGGCCTTTCAGGCCAACTTCGGTATCGATATCGACGTGGCTGCGGACGGAGAGAGTGCCATAGGCTACAAGTTTCTCCAGCAGGGCGCCGCCGCGGGCTTCGACCGGCAGAGCCACCGTGCCCCGTAGGGATTTTTCCGCCTCGATGCGCTTGGCGACCGTATCGCCGGGGATATGCGGTATGAAAGGCAAGCCGATCAGCGTCTTGTCGAGATGAATATGACCGTCAACGAAGGGAAGGCAAAGCAGGCCGCCGGCAGCATCGAAACGCGGCACTGCGGGGTCGATGCCGGCGGCCGCATTCGGGCCGAGCGCGGCGATCCGGTCATTCTCCAGAACGAGTGAGACGATCTCGCCAGCTTCGGTCCTGGCGTTTTCGACTACGAGGCTCGGCGTCATCACTTCTTCCATCATTCGCTATGCAATCAGCCCGACCCTGCGCGCCGCGACGACGCGATAGAGCGGATCCTTCCACACCTCTTCCTCCTGCAGGGCGGAAAAGACCAGGCTAACATCGTGTTCGTCGTCCGAGGAAACCGCGGCGCGTTTGATCTCAGCCCAGGCGGGCGCCCGTCGGCTGCGCATTTCTTCCAACGCCTCGGCGTTGGGGAGTGCTGGAAAGCCGATCTTCGGCACCAGCGAGGCGATCACCTGCCAGAAGACGCGATAAAAGGGCTCGGCATTTTCGAGGTGCGGAGAGACGAGGCGCAGCCAGTGCATGCCGGTGACGGAATGAAGTGCGGAGAAATCCATGGTTCCGGCAAAGAGCGCGAGCGAGGTCGCGGCCATGCGGCGCGGTGAATCGGCGCCGAAAGCCAGGCGATCGATAACAGGACGGAAGCCCGGAAGTGCTGCGACGGCGCGGATATTATGCCAGAGCAGGTCGGTTTCAGGCTCATAATCGCGGATGCCTTCGATATTGCCGACATCGGCAAGGATCTTTCCCGGATCGTCCGTATCGGGAGCGGCACCGGTCGCTGATGGCAGCGGCAGATAGCAGGCCGCCCAATAGCCGAGCGCGGTGCCGACCTCCTCGTCGTCCTTCTTGAGGACACCATAGGCAAGACGCATCAGAGGATGCATGGCGCTGCCGGCAAGGCCGTTCACCATGGCGGGCAGATAGGTGCGGATAACGGTATCGATGCCGAGCCGGCGGGTTTCGCCGATGAAGAAGGCACGGTAGTCCGCCTCACGCGTGCGGTCGCCGAGCGCCTCGGTCCAGGCTGCCCCGATAATCGGAGCAACCGATGGCGGCACAGGCGGGAGTGCATGGCTCTCACGATACTGTTCGTACCATTGTTCCAGCCGTTCCGACGAGGCGCCGAGGCGATCAAGCGCGATCAGCACCATCGGAACGTGGTTGGCCAGCAGATAGGGAAATTCGACGCTGTCCTCGCGTGCCCGCAAAAGGATGGTCTCCAATCCCGAAAGTTGAATAGCGGCAGCCTGTCTCATGCCAAAACCTCCCTTGGTGTCGTGGCGTCCTCGTCTATGCCAGGATCGAAATGCGGTTCGTCATAGGCCGCCAATGCTGCAAGATACCGGTTGGAATCCCCGATGAACAGCGCTTTCACCAGGGCGTCGACAATGCGCGGCACGCCGTATTTGAGACCAGTGACGCCGTTGCTGATCGGGCCGAGGCTCGCCAGCGCGCCGGCATTGAACATATGGATGCGCGAGACCCAGCTGGCTTCGGCATATCTGGGCGTGAGCTCGAAACCGGGGCCGAGATAGGGATGGCCGGCAAGCATGGCATTCTCCTCTCCCTGCGGTGGCTGGAAACGGTCCTTCCAAAGCGCAGCGGTCGCGACGAGACCGGCAAGCTCGGGCCTGAGCGCGAAATTAATTTCATAACCGGTGCCTAGGAGGAGGTGATCGGCATGGAAGATGCCATTTGCGGTCGTCAGCCTGATCCTGCCGCCGTCCATCGAGAGCTCGCGGACGCCACAGCCGAGCTGCATCGTGAAACCGGGGTGGCGGCAGGCCCGGTCATATTGCTCCTGGGTCGGCGGCACCTTGAAGTTGAAGTAGAGATTTGCGAAGCGCCAGCGCTCCAGATCCGGCAAGTCGGCGAAATGGCCGAGAAAACCGGGAAAGTTTGTCCAGGCAAGAACCTCGGTGCGCGGCAGATCGGCGCTTCGCGCAAACATCGTCACGTCCCGAGCCCCGGTTTCGAGCGCCGCCACCGCCCAGTCGAAGCTCGACGTGCCACTGCCAAGGATCGCAACATTCCTGTCCTTGAGGAAATCGATCGGTATCGGCTCGTTGCTATGCGTCCAGGCGGATTTCGGCAGCGTCTTGACCATCGCGGGTATGCGCGGCCCGCCGCAGCCGTCGATACCGGTCGCCATTACCAGATGACGACAGGTGATTGTGCGGCTGGTGCCGCCAGCGTTCGTCAAGGTGAGAGCAAGTCCGCCCTCCGCCTGATCTATGGAGGAAAGCGTCGTGCGGTTTTCGACGTCGATGCCGACAGTCCTCTGAAACCAGATGAGATACGCCATCCAGTCCTGGCGGCTGATCTTGTCGAGTGCGTCCCAGGCGTCGCCACCATTCAGTGCCTCGTACCAGGAGCGCAACGTCAGGCTCGGGATGCCGAGGTCCGGACCTGAGAGATATTTTGGGGAACGCAGGGTCTGCATGCGGGCGCAGGTGACCCAAGGACCCTCCCGGCCCTCCTCGCTCTGATCGATCACGTGAACGGACCTGATACCGCGCCGCTTCAGGGCGAAGGCGATCGAGAGACCGGAGAGGCCGGCGCCGCAGATCACAACCGAATGCAGGTCTTTACGGTCTTCATCGCCCAGCTTCGGCCAGTCGGCGCAGAGCGCTTCGATGCGCGCCATTTCATCATGGGCGCGACGTTCCAGCTCTCTCAGGCGCTCATCCGGTGGGGTCGTCATGAATATGCAGCTCACGCGCGTTGGACAGGACAGTATAAACGCGCAGGGAATGATCAGCTCCCTGCTATTTTTTATGCAACGCGCATAAAATAGGGACATTTATGCGCGAATATGTTCTAATTTGTGATTTTTAATGTTTACGATTTTTTGTCAAGTGCGCTTGAGTGCGATTTTGTTTGATGTATAGTGCCTCAAAGCAATCAAAAAAGGGGAGCAGACATGAAATCGCTCAGCAGTGTCACACGAAAATTGGCGATCGCGAGCCTCGTCTCCGTCGCATTTGTGGGCTCCGCCATCGGCGCCGACAGGAAATATGAAGGCATCACCCTCACGCTTGCCTCGCAGAACGATCAGTTCGCAGCCGTTCTGGCTGCCATCGCCCCCAAATTTACTGAGGAGACGGGCGCCGCCGTCAAAGTCGACATTCTCGACTACGGCTCGCTGCTGACCAAGACCACGACCGATTTCGTCGGCGGCACCGGCGGCTATGACCTGGTGACGATGGATATCGTCTGGGCGGGCCAATATGCGGAAAACAAATACACCGTCGACCTCACCGAGTGGATGAAACGCGACGCCGCCGAACTGAAACTCGATGATATCTATCCGACGCTTCTCAACGCATTGGGCCACTGGGGCGACAAGCAGGTTGCTTTTCCCTTTGCCGGTTATGCCAACGTGCTCGCCTATCGCAAGGATCTCTTCGACGCCGCCGGCCTGAAGGCGCCGACGACGATGGAGGAAATGATCGAGGCGGCATATAAGTTGACCGACGCCAGCAAGAAGACCTATGGCTTCGTCGCCAATGGCCAGAAAGGCCCGGCGGTCGCCCAGGACTGGATGCAGTACAATACCGAGATGGGCGGTTCGATCCTCGGCTCCGACGGCAAGCCGGCACTGAATTCCGAAGCCAATATCAAGAGCCTGACCGTCTACAAGGATCTATTCATGAAAGCGGCTCCTCCAGGTGCCGTTAATTACGACTGGGGTGGACGCGAGGAAAGCTTCCGCCAGGGCATTGCCGCGACCATGCAGACATGGTCGGTCGGCGCCCCTGGCTACTACGATCCCGCAATCTCGAAGATCGTCGATAAGGTGGCGATCACGACGGCGCCGCGCGGTGCCGGCCTGCCGAAGCTCTACGGCATCGGCGGCTGGGGCATGGCGATCAACGCCGGCATCAAGGAGCCTCAGAAAGAAGCCGCCTGGGCCTTCATCAAGTGGCTGGTCAGCCCGCCGGTGCACAAGGAATTCAACATGATGGGCGCCGGCAGCTTCCTGCGCAAGAGCGAGATGACCGATGCCGATCTACTCGCGAAGTTCCCCTTCCTGCCCGTCATCGCTGAGACCTTCGAGCATGGCGACGGCGAATATCGCCCGCGCATCCCGCAATATCCGGAGATTCAGGATCTGCTCGGCACCGCCGTCAGCGACGTCCTCGTCGGCAACGCCGACCCTAAAAAGGCGCTCGATGCCGCCCAGGAAGCTGCTGTGAAGCTATTCTGATTGTGGTTGCCGCCAGTCAGTTATCCCAGGGGCCGCGGCCTATGTCGCGGYCCCTGCCGTTTCCAGACCATTGATCCGATGCGCCTCCGGCTTCATGATCGGGAGAGCCCTGGGCTCGACCCTCTGGGACGGACATCGAACCAGGAACCTGATGGACATGACGTGACCCTATCCCTCACTTCCGCGCTGAAGCCCTCTCCGGCCTTGAGCATTTCCTATCTCGAGCGCAGGCGGCTGTTCTTCATCCTGATGACGCTGCCGGCCATCCTCTACGTGCTCGTCATCGGCGTCTGGCCGCTGGCACAGGGTATCTGGTTCAGCCTCTACGAATACAATCTGCTGAAGCCGGCACGGACGCACTTCGTCGGGCTCGGCAACTATGTCGATCTTCTCTCCGACACGGTGACGCGCGGGGCTTTCATCAATACCGTCATCTTCACGGTCGGCGCCGTGACCGTCGAACTGCTGGTCGGTTTCGCCATTGCGCTGGCGCTCTGGCGCGACGACCGCTTCAACCGGATCTGCCTGGCGTTGATCCTGATTCCGGTGACGATCACACCGCTTGTGGTCGGGCTGATTTTCCGGGCGCTGCTGCTCGCCGACTATGGGCTCATCGGTTATTATCTGGCCGAGTTCGGGCTTTCCGATCCGCGCGGGCTTTTCGCCAATCCGAGTTCGGCACTGGCGACCCTTATCTTCGTCGACATCTGGGAATGGACGCCACTGGTGGCACTGATCCTGCTTGCCGGCCTGAAAGCGCTGCCGGGCGATATTCTCGAAGCATCGGAAGTGGATGGCGCAACAGCCCTGCAGCGTCTGAGGATCATCATCATTCCGCTTATGCTGCCTTCGATCCTGCTGGCGCTGACGCTGCGCACCATCGATGCCTTCCGGGTCTTCGACAGCGTCTACGTGACGACGGGCGGAGGTCCGGGCAATGCAACCAACACGCTCATGCTGCATGCGGTGAAGCAGGGGCTGGAATTCTTCAATATCGGCCGAGCCTCGGCAATCTCGAACCTGACACTGATCTGCATCGCCGTAATCGCGGCAGGCTTCATTCTGTTGATACGCAAGGCGGACAGAAAGGCGAACGGGCGATGAGCACACCCACCCTCAGTCGCATCGGTCAGCGCGCCTTCATCCTTGTCATGCTCACCTTTTTCCTGCTGCCATTCCTATGGCTGGCATCGACCGCCTACAAGCCGTCGCGCGATATCTTCTCGATCCCACCGAAATTGACCTTCGTGCCGACCTTCGAACAGTTCGCGACTGTCTTCCGCCTGTTCGACGTCTGGAGTCTCGTATCGTCAAGTCTGCTGATCGCCGGCGGTTCCGTCATCCTGTCGCTGCTGCTCGGTGTGCCGGCGGGCTATGCGCTGGCGCGTTCGACCAGCCGCTACGCCATTGCCGTTGCATATTTCTTCATGGCGATCCGCATGGTGCCGGCGGTGGCAGCACTCATCCCCTTCTACCTGATGATGCGCGACATCGGCCTGCTCGGCAGCTGGGTCGCCGTCGTCCTCATCAACGCGATGCTGAATTCGTCCTTCGTCACCTGGATGATGTTTTCCTATTTCCGCAGCCTGCCGAAAGAGCTGGAAGAGGCAGCGCTGACGGATGGCTGCACGCTGTTCGGCTCCTTCTGGCGCGTGGCGCTGCCGGCGGTGCGCTCAGGGGTCGTCGCCTCCACGTTGTTCTGCCTGATGTTTTCCTGGAACGACTTCCTCTACCCGATGTTCCTCACCCGGCTCGATTCCAAGCCGATCTCGGTGGCGCTGCTTTCAGCCTATGGAACGAAGGACATCACCTGGGGCACGCTCGGCGCACTGGCGCATTTTTCGACGATCCCGATCGTGCTGATCGTGCTCTTCCTCAACCGCTATTTCGTGCAAGGCCTGACGAAGGGCATTCACTAATGCATGTCGCCCAAAAGCGCAGCGGTTTTGGGACAACGACATGCATAAAAACAAAGATCTAAAGCGCGTCGTATGAGTCCGATTCGGCGCGACGCGCGTTAAAGAGACACGCCTCAGCCGCGAATGGCCGCTTCCGTCGCGGCATCGAAGACATGGATGCGGGCGGGGTCGGCGGCAAGCGACAGGCGCTCGCCGATCTTCACGCGTTTGGTGCCGTCAACAATGACGCGCAGGCGCGGGGCAGACAATGCCACGTCATCCTCCTCCGCCGACAGCGATTTCAGCCGGTCGGCCGCCTCGACATCGACATGGATGAGCAGGTTGGCGCCAAGATCCTCTACAATGGCGACAGTTCCGGCCAAACCACCGGTATCGATCGGCTGGAAGGCTTCCGGTCGGATGCCGAGTACGACAGCACGACCTGCAGCGGAGGCGATCCGCGGCCGCTCGGCAAGCACGTCGCCCGAGAAAAGGATGGAGGTTCGGCCGAAGCGGGCTTCGGGTCCATTTTCCGTCGTGACGAGATCGGCCGCCAGCAGGTTCATCGCCGGCGAGCCCATGAAACTTGCGACGAAGAGATTGGCCGGTTGATCATAGAGGCTGCGCGGCATGCCGAGTTGCTGCAGGAGGCCGCTTTTCATGACGGCGACGCGATCGCCCATGGTCATGGCTTCGACCTGGTCATGGGTGACATAGACTGTGGTGATGCCCGACATCTTCTGCATGCGGGCGATTTCGGCGCGCATCTGACTGCGCAGACGGGCATCAAGGTTCGAAAGCGGCTCATCCATCRGGAAAGCATGAGGGCTGCGGGCGAGCGCCCGGCCCATGGCGACACGCTGGCGCTGGCCGCCGGAGAGCTGGGCGGGCCTGCGGGCGAGATAGTCCTCGAGTTCCAGGAGCTTCGCCGTCTCCTGCACCTT
Organism: Rhizobium sp. P1_E6; assembly: GCF_056405875.1. Taxonomy (NCBI): domain Bacteria; kingdom Pseudomonadati; phylum Pseudomonadota; class Alphaproteobacteria; order Hyphomicrobiales; family Rhizobiaceae; genus Rhizobium; species Rhizobium sp. P1_E6. Next base: position 19,704 of record NZ_JBFUBG010000009.1, read on the forward strand.
GCGGGCAATGTCGGCCTTGTCGAGGCCACGGACGCGAAGGCCGAAGCCGATATTCTCGGCGACCGTCAGATGCGGGTAAAGCGCGTAGGACTGGAAGACCATGGCGATATCACGATCGCGCGGAGCGAGGTCGTTAACGACCACGCCGTTGATCGTCAGGCGACCATCGGTGACCTCTTCGAGGCCGGCGATCATGCGCAGTGCCGTCGACTTGCCACAGCCGGAGGGGCCGACGAGAACCAGGAATTCGCCGTCGCGGATAGTCATGTTCAGGTTGCGGATCGCCGCATAGCCATCGCCATAGCTTTTGCTGATTCGGTCGAAGACGATTTCAGCCATGCTTTTTCCTTGCTGAACGGGAGGCCTGTCGCAGATCCTGGACGGATCAGGTGGTGTAGACCCCGCCGGTGACGTTGACGCCCTGCCCGGTCATGAAGCGAGCCGAATTAGAGCAGAGGAAAACGACGACATCGGCGACGTCCTCAGGCGTTTCCAGCCGGCCGAGCGGCGTCTGGGCGATATAATCCGCAACGACGCGTTCGGGCGTGACGCCGCGCAGGCTCGCCTCCCAGGCAATCTCGCGTTCCTGCATGCCAGTCTTGACGAAGCCGGGGCAGACGGCGTTGACGCGAATGCCCAAAGCTGCAAGCTCGCGGGCGAGCGCCTGCGTCCAGCCGAGCACGGCAAACTTGCTGGCGGAATAATGCGCCAGCAGCGGCGCGCCGATCTTTGCGGCAAGTGACGCGGTGTTGACGATGACACCGGTGCCCATGCCCGTGAAGCGGCGGGCGGCAATCTGATTGGTCAGGAAGATGCCGCGAATGTTGACGTCGAAATTATAGTCCCATTCCTCGTCGGTCAGTTCCAGCGCGTGTTGCATGGTGGAGACACCGGCATTGGCGCAGAGGATATCATAGCCGCCCGTCCTCTCGACCACCTCCGAAAAAGTCGCCTCGACAGAGGTGCGTCTGCGAACGTCGATCGCATGCGCGGTGGCACCGTTGCCGATCTCGGCCGCCGTCCGTTCGGCCGCCGCCAGGTTGATGTCGCAGATCGCCACCTGGATAGACTGGCGAGAGAGAGCGGTCGCAATTGCACGCCCGATCCCTGTTGCCCCGCCTGTTACGATCGCACGCTTACCGGACAGTTCTGGAAAGCTCGGAGACTGCATTGCCCGCCCTCATGGAATGGAAACACCATCGATCATATATCAACAAAATCCCACACAACAAGAAAAATTTGTGTTTGAATTTGTTCGTATTATTCGATACACAGGAAGCAACAATCAGACAATCGTAGCCACGAGTTGCGATCGCGGGAGGATAATAACGGCATCATGGACGCAGAACAGCAGATGGTCGCGACAGCGGAAAAACCGAAAGTTCTGGCCCAGGTGCGGCATGCACGCATCCTGGAGACACTGGCGCGCAAGGGCGCGGTCTCCGTCAGTGACGTCGCCTCCCAGCTTGCCGTTTCGGAAATGACTGTCCGCCGCGACCTGATCGAACTCGAAAAGGACGGCAGACTGGTGCGCACCCACGGCGGCGCAGTGCGTAGCGGCAAGGCTTTCGAGCCGATCGCCAGTGAGGCTGTCGACCGCGAGGAACCGACTTTCGAATCCCGGCTGACGCGCAATGCCGGCTCGAAGCGGACCATTGCGATGGCCGCGGCAGGCGTTGCCGCCGGCGCGCGCACCCTGGCGCTCGACGTCGGCACCACGACCTATCTGCTTTCCGGCCTGCTGATCAACCAGCCGCATACGAAGATCTTCACCAACAGCGTGCGCAACGCAGTGCAGCTAGGGACCGGCTTTGGCGAGGTTTACCTGCCCGGCGGGCGCATGCGTGGCGAGGAGATGGCGATCAGCAGCCAGTCGGCCGTTTCGCAATTCGAGGAGCTCTGGTTCGACATCGCCTTCGTCGGCGTGTCGGGGATCACGGCGCAGGGAATCTACGACTATTCCTTCGAGGACACCGACATGAAGCGGGTCTACTTGCGCCGCGCCACGCAAAAGGTGGTGCTTTGCGATTCTACCAAGTTCAAGCGTATGTCGCTGGTGCATATCGCGCCGCTGCAGCAATTCGACATGCTGATCACCGACGCCATGCCACCGGCCGACCTTGCCGATGCGCTCGCCGCCGCCGGCGTCGAGGTGCGTATCGCGCCCGAGGAGCAGCCGCTGCTTTGATGTGCCCTTCCCGCATCCACCCCACGGATGCACGTCCCACAGATTCGGCTTCAGGGAGTTTCCGCATGATTTTCGATTTTTTCGGCGTCAAGAAGAAGGCGGTCATCGCCATGGCGCATATCGGCGCCCTGCCCGGCTCGCCCGCCTATAATGCCGCCGGCGGGCTGAACAAGCTCGTCTACGACGTTCTGTCCGATATCGAGAAGCTGCAGGCGGGCGGTGTCGACGCCATCATGTTCGGCAACGAGAATGACCGGCCCTACGTCTTCCAGGCACCGCCGGAAGGGCTGGCGGCGATGACCTCGATCGTCGAGCGGGTGAAGCCGCATCTGACCGTGCCGTTCGGCGTCAATTATCTCTGGGACCCCTCTGCAAGCGTTGCGATCGGGGCAGTGACGGGCGCGAGCTTCGTTCGCGAGATCTTCACCGGCGTTTTCGCATCAGACATGGGCATCTGGCAGCCGGATTGCGCCAAGGCGGCACGGCTGCGACATAGCCTCGGCCGCGATGACATGAAGATGCTCTTCAACATTAACGCCGAATTTGCCCATTCGCTGGACCAGCGACCGATTGAACTCAGGGCGAAGAGCGCCGTGTTCTCGTCGCTCGCTGATGCCATCCTGGTTTCGGGACCACTGACTGGACAAGCCGTCGATCAATCGGACCTCAGGCGCGTTTGCGAGACGGCCAAGGATGTTCCCGTCTTTGCCAATACCGGCGTCAATAAAGACAATGTGCGCGATATATTGAGCGTTGCCAGCGGCGTCATCATCGGCACGCATTTCAAGGTTGACGGCAATACGTGGAACCCTGTCGACAGCGACCGGGTAAAGCGCTTCATGGAGATCGTCGAAACGCTGCGCTGAACGACAGGAGCCGCCATGTCCATCACGCTCGGTCTCGATATCGGCACCACCTCCACCATCGGCATCTTGATCGAGCTGCCGAACCGCGTGCTCGGGCTCACCTCGCGGCCTTCGACGCTTCTTTCGCCTCAGCATGGCTGGGCAGAGGAAGACCCGGCCGAATGGTGGGCGAATGTCTGCAAGATCACCAGGGAACTGATTGCAACCAGCGGGATTGAGGCCGGGCAAATCTCGGCCATTGGCGTGACCGGCATGCTGCCGGCCGTCGTGCTGCTTGACGACGCCGGCTGGGTGCTGAGGCCCAGCATCCAGCAGAGTGACGGGCGTTGCGGCGAGGAGGTCGAGGAACTTAGGGCCGAGTGGGATGAGGCGGATTTTCTCGCCAGAGCGGGAAACGGCATCAATCAGCAGCTGGTGACAGCGAAGCTTCGCTGGATCGCCCGGCACGAGCCTGCTGTTTTCGAGCGTATTGCCACGGTCATGGGGTCCTACGATTTCATCAACTGGAAACTGACCGGCGAGAGGGCCATCGAGCAGAACTGGGCGCTTGAAGCGGGTTTTGTTGATATCAATACCGACATGCTCGACGACGAGTTGATCCGGCTCGCCAGAATTCGGCGGGACGCCATTCCTGGGAAGGCCGTATCGCATAAGATTCTTGGCGCTGTGACGGACGAAGCTGCCAAGGTGACGGGGCTCGCACCCGGAACGCCCGTCATCGGCGGGGCGGCCGACATGATCGCGTCGGCCTTCGGCGCGGGGATCAACAAGGCGGGCGACGTGCTGCTGAAATTCGGGGGCGCGGTGGATATCCTGACGGCGACCAATGTCGTGCGACCGGATCCACGCATGTTCCTCGACTATCACCTGGTTCCGGGGCTCTATATGCCGAACGGCTGCATGTCGACCGGCGGCTCGGCGCTTAACTGGTTCATTAGCACCTTCGCCGGACGCGAGGAGATCGCGGCGAAGACGGAGGGAATATCCATGCACCGCTATCTCGACCGGCTGGCCGCGGGATGCGGCCCTGGCGCGGACGGGCTAACGATCCTGCCCTATTTTCTCGGCGAAAAGACGCCTATCCACGATGCCGGCGCGCGCGGGCTGATCGAAGGACTGACGCTGTCGCATCATATCGGCCATCTCTGGCGGGCGATGCTGGAAGCCTACGCCTATGCGCTGCGTCATCATATCGACGTGCTGAACGACATCGGCCATCCGACGACGCGTTTCATCGTTTCAGACGGGGGTTCACAGAGCCGGATATGGATGCAGATCGTTTCCGATGTGCTCCAGCAGCCGCTGCAGGGCCTCACTGGCCATCCCGGCTCCTGCCTCGGCGTCGCCTGGGCGGCGGCAATCGGCGCCGGACTGACCGAGGATTGGTCCGGCGTGACCGCCTTTGTCGGCCAAGGTGAAAGGATCGTACCCAATCCTGACAATGCGGCGATTTATGCTAAGGGCTATCGGACCTATCGTGCGCTTTACAGACCATAGACGGGTCGGGATTTGAGCTTGGTGACAGCGGAAAACCGGAACTCCACAAAACAGGCGGTCGGACGCGGCGGCATGGTGACGTCTCCGCATACTCTGGCGAGCGAGGCGGGCGCGGTAATCCTGCGGAGCGGCGGCAACGCGCTGGAAGCTGCGATCGCCATCGGCAGCACGATTGCCGTCGTCTATCCGCATTTCTGCGGGCTCGGCGGCGACTCCGTCTGGATCGTTGCCGATCGCAGCGGGCGGAAAACATGTTTTCTCGGCATCGGCCAAGCGGCACGAGAATTGCCGGATTTCGACGGACGCATTCCGCTGCGCGGACCGCTTTCCGCGCTGACCTCGGCCTGCGCCGTCGATGCCTGGCAGCACGCGCATGACTATTCCGCGCGGCACTGGGGCGGAAGGATCGATTTTCCTGTCTTGCTTGCCGATGCGATCCGTCATGCGAAAGAGGGCTTTCCGATCACACGCTCGCAAAGTTTCTGGCTTGCCTTCCGGCAGGCGGAAGCCGCCAACTGGCCCGGTTTTGCCGCCCTTTTCATGCCGAACGACGCAACGCGGAAAACAGGCAGCCTGTTCCGGCAGGAGAACTTGGCACGGTCGCTTTCGCTGATTGCCCACGATGGACCACGCTCCTTCTACGAGGGCGAACTCGGCGCGCGGATTGCTGCGGGGCTGCAGGCTGCCGGCTCTCCCCTGACCAGCCATGATCTCAAGGCCACCCGCACGCGCGAGGTCGCGCCCATCAGTCTCTCCTATCGCAATTTCGAGCTGCTTGCGCCGCCACCGCCAACACAGGGCCTGTCGACACTTGCGATCATGGGCATTCTCGCCCATTTCGATCTCGCCGCCTATTCAGCCGGCAGCGCCGACCATCTGCATCTCTGCGTAGAAGCCGTCAAACGCGCCTTCCTCGACCGCGGCGACATTGCCGACCCCGATGTCGCGCCGCAGCCGGTGGAGGAATGGCTGAGCATGCGGCATCTTGCACTGGCGGCGGCATCCATCGATCCCGCACGAGCGCTCGAATGGCCGGCACCCTTTCGCAATGGCGATACGGTATTCTTCGCCGCAACCGATGCCGAGGGCGGCAGCGTCAGCGTCTTGCAGAGCACCTATTTCGACTGGGGCAGCGGCGTGGTCGTCGGCGATACGGGCATTCTCTGGCAGAACCGTGGTGCAGCCTTTTCGCCAGATCTCAAGCATGTCAATGGCATCGCCCCCGGCAAACGGCCTTTCTATACATTGAACCCCGGCCTCGGTCTGCGCAACGGCAGGCCCGCCCTGCTCTATGGCACGCAGGGCGCCGACGGCCAACCGCAGACACTGGCGATGCTACTGACCCGGCTGATCGATTTTGGCGAACAGCCGGCAGCAGCACTCGCCGGCCCGCGGTTCCTTCTCGGCAAGACCTTTTCTGACAGCCGCGACAGCCTGAAACTGGAAGGAGATGCCGGCGAAGCGGTTCTTGCCGAACTGGCCGCACGAGGCCATGTACTATCACCGATCGAGGCGCAGAGCCCGCTTGCGGGGCAGGCCGGCGCAATCACTATCGACGAGGATGGCATGGCGACCGGCGCGCATGATCCACGTGGCGACGGATTGGCGATCGCGATCTCTTCTGGAGCATGAGTTGTGGGATTACGCGTCGGCGAGACGCCTTCAAATGCACGAAAGCGGGACAAAGCCGGTAGTTGATCGGACGGGCCACCGAATACCTTCTGGAGCATCGTACTCCTCGCAGATCGGCGACGTTCTCCACACTGGGTATTCGTCCGCTACGGATTCGAAAGTCGCCGAGGGTCCCAGTGGAAGGCCTTAGCGCTTTGGGTCATAATCGGCGCTGGCCACGACCTCCCCAGGTTTTAAATTACATCTGAAAATCAATATGATGATCTTTGCCGATAAGGGTCGACAAACGTTGATTTCAGTGAGTCAGAAATCGCCGGACGCGGCGCTAGGCCTACCAGTCCGGCATGCATATGAATGCGGCGGTCTGTCGTCCTGCAGATAGGACGAACAGTAGCCAGGAGCGGTCACCCCCCCCCGCAACTGTGCCAAGTTAACCCATATTTTAGCATTCACTTGCATGCGCCAGCTACGATGCTACCGTCGCCGACACCGTGGGGGCGCATTATGACAATCGAAGAATTGATAGATTTGCAGGAAGCAGGCTCAAGGGGGCGGGTGCTTGGACTGAAGGTTCACGAGAACCCATACCTCGCGGCCCATAGGATGCCTAGTGGTGATACCAGCACTCTCGGAGATTGGCTTGCACGTCACGATGCATGGAAATTCGGCTGGGAAGTGGAGGACGCCAGTCGCGAAGGTAAGATTCTCGTTCACTTCAAGGATCTGATCTCGACTGCCAATCGACGTGCGCTCGATCCATAACGTTTAGCGGACAGCCGGGCTATGGTTCCCGCGTGGTCATTTCGTCATGGTATCTCCTGTTCCCGGCATTTAAGCCGAAGCCAGGCAGAAATTCCACTTATCCCCGCTGTTCAAAATTCCCGAACCAGCTCAGGCGGCCTATATGTGTCTGCTTGACAAGCAAGAAACCCGTCTAGGGTCAGGACTCGTTAATTACAGCCAGAAGATGACGGAAGCTGCGATGCAGAGCCGAGCTGGGCAGTGATGGCATCTGTACAGGCCGGCGTGCATCGCTGTTGTTGCTCATATCGTCCGACATCCTTTTTATGCCCTGCCCTTCCAACGCGAATGCTATGCCCATGCGAAAGCCGCCCGAACAGCGGCCAGTGATTGACGACGAATTATGATCAAGGTACGTGGCCCACCGCCATGCTCAGCTCTGACGAGGTGGCAATGGGGAGGCCCGGTCAGCACGAGGGATCGGGCCTCTGCCCCTGTCACGCCTTTTTCACGCGACTGATGTCTGTTGCCGTGGTTAGCTTCTTTTGCTGATGCTGCAAACTCAGCAGAAGGGCATCATTTCGTTCGAGAGTGAGCCCTTCACCCACTTTCTCCTGAGAAGCCGCCGACACCCCTCGGTGGCTTCTTTGGTTTCCGAGGTAAGGTCAGCACAACGCCCTTGATAGTGGAGCGGTAGGATGCGCGACCACGCGCTTTCTCGGATTTCTTTCGAGCTGCCCAGCTGCACTGTATTGCCGCACCGAGCATGGGATTGGTTGACCACGGCGTAGGCGCTGGTGTGTTTCGGCGTGGAATATTGTCTGACGCAGGTTTGGTGCAATTCTCTCATGTCGCACCGATCAGGCGGGCTTGAAGAAGATCAAGCTTCCCGCGACCGTGCATCTGGCGCTTCACCAGCTTGAGCTTGGTGGCCTGCCCCTCGGTTTGTCCGTTGGACCACGGTGAGACGATCGCTGCCCGGACAGCCTGTATGTCTTTCGCCACTCCATTGCCAAACGAGGAAACCAGACTGTCGCGGGCGCGGTCGATCCACGGCGTGAGCTCATTTTCTGCCTTGCACCGGATCACAAGATGGAAGTCTGCGATGATATCGCGAGCCATGACGAGCAAGGGAACGCCGCTTTCGATCGCGGCGATGGGAACGGTTTCAGACTTCGTCAGGTTGTCTATGCTGGTTGTCAAACTGCATACGGTGAGCTTACATTTGATGGGAACACAGTTCCACAAGGGACCGTGCTACGAATAGTGTTTCTGCAATAGCGGGATACCACCCAGTTCAATTCTCCTGCCTTATACTTCCTGCCTTGTATCTGCGGGTTGTGCTACGCTTTTGTCGAAAGATGGTGCATAGTCCGCTCTGACATGATCTGGGAGGATTCATGGTCGAGATATTTTCGAAGCAGGACGGACCGCGTCGGGAGGACGTGCAAGTCAAAAGGCTGATCGAGGAGAACCGTGGCGTGATCACCCGGTTGGCCGACCAGTTCAGCGGTGGGCGCTATTCGGAATCGAAAAAGCCCAAGCCGGTGCCCCGGGCGGAAGGCCTGATCATTCATATAGGCGACAGCACCAGGCCCGTGCGGGAACCGGAGCCGAAAATCCGCGTGACGACCAACGGCCGCGTCATCGTCGTCGACGACGGGACAGGACGGCAGCTGCAATATTTCGGAGAGATCCGTGAAGCGCGTGGCGTCAGGATTTTCCGGCTGGCGACAAAGGCCAATGGCTTCATTGTTCCGCTCGAAGACGCAATAATCGATATGCTCAGCGATATCGACGGAGTGCTTTTGGGGCCATCCTACACGCAGACGGATCTGGCGACCGATATAGGCCAGAGACTCGACATTCCTCGCGCGACGTGACGGCTGCAGGCGCTGAAGACCGCCAGTATTTTACGTGTCTGATGTCCAGTATTTCGAGCGAGGAAGGTGACAGTTGATGAGACAAAATTCATTTACGCCCGAGGACATCCTTCCGAACCGAGCGCAGCAGGTCGGCAGCCGCATGGCAAACGAGGTAACCCTCTACCAGGCTTACGACGAAGTCGAGACGATGAAGGCATGGGAAACGTTGCTGGAGGGGCGCTCGGAGCCATCGCGCCGATCGCTGCCCGTGCGCTCGGCCATCCACGATTCCTGGTATCGATGCGCTGATGGCGGCATCAATGCCCAGTGCAACGAAGCTCCACTTGAAACCGACCGCGATGCCGTGGAAGCTCTAGCGAGAGGCAGCTCCGAGCTGCTGGAGGCGGCGAAGCAGCCGTTTTCGGCGATCGGCCGGCTGCTGGACGGCACGGGCGCCATGCTGGTGCTGGCGGATAGCGAAGGCGTTTTGATCGATGCCATCGGTGACAGGCGGACGATCTATAACGGCATGGACATCCATCTCGGCGTCGGCGGCAAATGGACCGAGGACGTTGTCGGCACCAACGGCATCGGCACGGCGCTGTGGACCGGCGAGCCTGTTTTCGTCCATGCGGCAGAGCATTTCTGTGCCGGCATCAAGACCTGGACATGCGCAGGCGCGCCCATCCGCGACCCGTTCGACGGCAAGATCATCGGCGTGGTGGATCTCTCCGGCCATCCGGATATCTTCCGGCCACACAATATGGCGTTGGTGACGGCCGCCGCCCGCGAGATCGAGCGAACACTGTCCGACTCTCAAAACGAGCAGCGCATGCGCCTGTTGGAGGCCTTCATCGCCTCGGCGAGCAACTACCGGTCGAGTGATGGTGTGATGATCGTCGATCGCCACGGCCGGGCAATCTACAGCAACAATGTGCCGCTGGCGGAACGGAAGCGCTTCGGCGACACACTGCGCCGAGGCAACCGAAGCTGTCGGTTGCCGGAGCTCAGCAACTCCGGCTTCCTCGACAGCGTCGCTACCGCCCTTCCCGAGGACATGCAGTCCTGTCATGTCTCGCCGCTGGAGCTCGACGGAGCAGTTCGGGGTGCGGCGCTAGTATTCCCGAAACAAAGCAACCACCCGGTTTCCATCGGACGCCGCTCCTCCCTCAGGCTGCAGGAAGAACGTGCAGCGATCGTCGGCGAAAGCGAAGGGCTGAAGGCAGCGGTCGACATCGCCTGCCGCGTGGCGGAGACGGAGGAGGTCACTTCTCTGCTGATCGAGGGTGAGACCGGTGTCGGCAAGGAACTGTTCGCCCGGCTGATCCACGCCGGCAATCAGAAACAGGCCGGAAGCCCGTTTATCGCCCTCAATTGCGGCGCCGTTACCAAAGACCTCTTCGGCAGCGAGCTTTTCGGTCATGTCAGCGGCGCGTTCACCGGCGCCACGAGGGAAGGCAAGCCCGGCGTGTTCGAGCTTGCCAATGACGGCGTGCTGAGCCTCGATGAAATCGGCGAAATGCCGCTCGATATCCAGCCCTACCTGCTGCGCGTCCTGGAGGAACGCACCGTGAGCCGGCTGGGCGAAAGCCGCGCGCGACCGGTGAATGTGCGGCTTGTCGCGTCCACCAACCGAGATCTGAGACGGGAAGTCGAGGCAGGTCGCTTTCGCCGCGACCTATACTATCGGATAAGCACGGTCTCGATCCAGGTGCCGCCGCTGCGCGACCGTGGCGGCGACAGCCTGCTGCTGATTGCCCATTTCAACGAGAAGATGGCCACGCGAAAGAACGTTGTACCGCTGCACTTTTCAAACGAGGCGCTCGATAGCCTGCTTGCTTACCGCTGGCCCGGCAACGTTCGCGAGTTAAGGAATCTCGTCGAGAGGCTGCATATCCTTTCGCGCCACAGCTTTGTCGGCGTGGAAGATTTGCCGATAGAAATCGTCGAACGGCATGTTCCAGCAAGCGCGTCGCAAGTGCCGGATCCGATGCCGATCGTAAGCTTCGAAGATGCGGAGCATCAGGCCATCAAGAATGCGCTCGCCGCTGAGCACGGCAATCTCAGCAAGGTCGCTCTGAGGCTCGGCATATCCCGGCCGACGCTCTATCGGAAACTGGAGCAGTTCGGCATAAAACGCAGCTTTGTTTGAAATGCTCCGCTGTGAGGAGGCCCACGCCCGCGTAGGCCCCCTTCATCCGGCACAACGCCCCATCCGCGAGGGAAAGGAACCGCGGACCGTAACATCAGCGGCCACGCGGATGTTACGGCCGCAAGCGCGTCGATATAGCGACTATGGTCGCCCGAGTTTCTCCGCGCCGCCGCCGAGCGCCGGCCCCTCGGTCGGATCAACCTCGTTCTCGGCAAGATCGCCAATCAGTGTTTCGGTCGTCAGTATCAGCTTGGCAACGGATGCGGCGTTGCGCAGCGCGGTATAGGTCACGCGCACCGGGTCGATGATACCCGCCTCGATCATGTTCTGATAGGTCCCCGTTGCGGCATTGTAACCGTGGCCACTGTTGACGCGGGTGACCTCGGAAATGATCGCATCCGGATCGCCACCGGCATTGGTTGCAATCCGCCAGAGCGGACGGGTGAGCACCGAGCGAACGAGGCGCACGCCTTCCGCAACATCGTGATCGACACTTGCGAACACGCTGTCGAGCACCGGCGCAATCTGCGCCAGAGCCGAGCCGCCACCTGCAACGACACCTTCCTCCGCAGCCGCCCGCACGGCATGCAGGGAATCCTCGATAAGCTGGATCGTGCGCTTCTGCTCCACCGGCGTCACACCGCCGGCGTATATGACTGCGGTACCACCCGAGAGCTTGGCGAGACGTTCACGAAGCTTATCCTGCTCGATATTCGGCGGCGCCATTTCATATTGTCGCTGCACCTGTGCCCGACGCGCGACGATGGCCGCGTGATCCCCACCGCCGCGAACGATGGTCGTAYAGGTCGCGCTGGTGATGACCCTTTCCGCCGAACCGAGATCCTCGAGCGTTACGTCCTCGATCTGGCCACCCAGATCCCGGGCGATAACCCGGCCGCCGGTCAAGATGGCCAGATCCTCCATCATCGCCTTGCGCCAATGGCCGTATTCCGGCGGATGAACGATAAGGTATTTTCCAGGGCCTTCCTTGCCGAGCAATGTCACCACGACATCGGGAGAAACTTCTTCGGCAACAATCAGGAGCGGCCGATCTGCCTGGCTCGCAATCCGACGCAGGGATCCGATTGCGGAGGGCTCGCGGATCTTCAGGTCCGTCATCAGAATCAGCGGCCGCTCGAGAACGGCTTCCATTTTCTCCTGGTTGGTCACCATGTGGTGAGAGAGATAGCCGCGCTCGAAGGACATGCCCTCCACCACGTCAAGCGTGGTCTCGGTGGTAACGCTGAAATCGGTGGTGATGATGCCGTCGGAGCCCACCCGCTCGTAGGCCTCAGCAACCAGCGCGCCGAGCTTCGGATCGGTCGCGGCGATATTCGCGACAGCCCTCAGCACGCCATTGCCCTTGGCGGGCTTGGCTTTGGCCTTCAGCGCTTCGACGATCTTGTCGACGGCCAAATCTATGCCCTTGCAGAGATCGACGGACTTGGCGCCGCGCTCATTTGCCTCGATGCCCTTCTGCACCAGCGCATTGGCAAGCACGATCGCCGTAGTCGTGCCGTCGCCGGCCACCTCGTTGGTCTGCATCGAGACCTCCCGGAYGACCTGGGCGCCCATATTCTCGAAGCGGTCAGGCAATTCGATCTCCGAGGCTATCGAGACACCGTCGCGGGTGACCATGGGTGTCCCGAGCGGCCGGTCGATCATGGCGTTCATGCCCCTCGGGCCGAGCGTCGGCTCGACGGCGGCGGCCAGCCTGGCGACGCCGCGGGCAAGCGACCGCCGCGCATCGGAATTGTGCAACATCAATTTGGACATGACTCCTCCTTCCGCCTGACGGGCGGTTTGTTGATTTAGGGCCTTATGCTGGAAGGCCGTTTTGATGGTTCAGTTAGTGTGCCGCCGGTGCCGGTACCCGGTTCATGATGAAGTCGACGAGCGTGGGCTCGCCCTCGACGATTTCCATTTCCTTGTAACGGGTCGTCTTCAGTCCCCGGCAGAGCGCGCCGTTGAACTCCATGTTGATACGGACGCTGCGAAGCTCCGCGAGATAGGCCGGCAGGTCTTCGGCGAAAACCCGTTGACCATCGTAGGTGACGATGACAGGCTCCTGTGGAACGAGTTCAGGCAGACGCCGAACCAGTGCCTGACGATATCGCGCCCTACGCTTGCCGATCTCCCCGTCGGCAATTTCGATCGCATCGAACGCGCCGAGCGTCATTCGGGCAACTTCGCTGTCGCCGATGCCCATAGCGCGAAAATCGAGGATCACCGCCTCCTGCCGCCGTTTGAAGGCCTTCTGCCGGAACTTTTCCCGCAGCGCCTCCATGTCGGTTTCCTCGGCAAGCGAACCGAAGATGTCGGCGAAGCTGCGGCCCTCGGCGATCCCCTTGTTCACCTCTTCGGCGAACATATGGTCATGCAACGTGATATGATAGGCTGGCGACCACGAGAGACCATCAAGCGCCGTTCTGATATCATCGAGCATAAGGAAGGCGAAATTCGGCGAGCACCAGTAGGTCGGCAGGCGAAAACCGACCTCGACGCTGCCATCAGCCGCGATGTCCGCGCGCTCGACGAAGCCCATCTCGGTGACGGGCTCGTCGAGTTCGGGATCGTCGACCGCTTTAAGGCACCGCCAGAGTTCCCCCTGGCGGCTTTCTGACGGAATGGTGGAGGTCATTTCGCTCACTCCGCAGCGATGCTGAACGGCGAACTGGCGAATGCCGCCTTCTTCGCCGCGATGTCGATATTGTAAATGCGGGCGGCGTTGAGGCCGAGGATCTTCTCCTTGATCTCGGGCGTCAGTTGGACGCCGCGCTCCTTGGCAATATCCGCCGGAAGTTCGAAGGCCCAGAACTTCTCGACGAGCCAACGCGGCGTCCAGATGGCATAGTCCGATCCGAACAAGATCTTTTCCGGGCCGGCCCAAAACAGCAGTTCGGAGATAACTTCGGCGAAATAACGCGGCCGGGAATGAATGAATGGCAAGGCAACTGCCAGGCCGCCATAGACATTGGTTTCCTGCACGGCGATCCAGCAGAAATCGTCCAGACGCGGCAGGCCGCAGTGTTCGACGATCCAGTTGAGATTCTGGAAGTCCGTGGCAGCATAATCGACATCATGAACGTCGAAGGCATCCTTGCTGAGCGGGATGATCGTTGGTCCCTTATGAACATGGATATTCTTGATGCCGAGCTTTTCACACAGCTCGAAACACTTGTAGGCGTTGGGATCGTTAAGCTTCCAGCCCTTGGAGGCGCCGTTCCACTCAGCCGTGTACATCTTCACGCCCTTGATATCGTAGGTCTCCTTCATGAAGTGGATGTATTCGAGGGCCTTCTCGCCGTCGCGCGGATCGAAGGAACCGTTGACGATAAAGCGCTCCGGATATCGCTTTGCGACCTCGGAGTTGCGCTCGATCGTATTGAAGCCGTTCTTGTAAAAGTCCTTGAGGTATGTGGACTGGATAATGGCAACATCATCCGGGCCGTCAATGAACAGGTCGCGATAAAGATCGTCGGCGCTGTACTTCTCGAACTTGCTCTTTTCCCACAGCTGCTCCTTGGGGCTGAGAGCGGTGTGATAGCCGTAGAAACATTCGACGAACTGCTTGCCGTGGATATTGCGCTGGTTTTCCGGGCTCCCATCCCAGAAATGGGTGTGGCCGTCGACGATGAATACTTCCTTGCCTTCGGGTGTGACGTACATGGTTCTCTCCGCTTGCAGTGATTTGAATTTCCGGCGCGCCGCGAATGCGCCGCGCCGCCCTCCTCCGTATCCGCTCAGATGTATTCGAAGACCTCGTCCATATCGCCGAACAGGATGACCTCATTGTCGTCGATGCGGACCATGCGGCCATAGTGCGTGGATGTGTTGACCTCGAAGATCTCGGCAGTCATCTCGCGCCCAAGGTATTCGCTGATTTCGTCCATGCGGAAGATCAGCTTGCCGTTGCCATCGATACGGATCATCGCCGGGGCATAGGTGACGATGACGCCGGGCTTCTTGCCCATGAACTCGGCAATGGCGCGCGCCTCTACCGAATCGTTCATGGTAACCCCACACTGATGCGAGATCGTCTGCTCGAAGGTGATGTCTTTCATCGACTTGAAGATGTTATTGTGCGATGCGTCGCGTGCTACAGTAGACATGCTGTTAACTCCTTGTTTTAGCGGGACAAGCCAAGCTCGCCGAGGATCTGCTTCAGGCGTTCGCCGGATTGCACATGCGCGTCGCTGAAAGAGACCGGCTTGGAATGGGGCATCGACCAGATCGGCTGAAGGCCGAGGGCTGCCTTATCCGCGAGCGCGCCGTGCTTGGCGACCCAGCCCTGGAACAGCTTGCGATTGGCTGCGCCATGGGTGGCGTCGTTTGCCAGGAGGTAGACGAGGTCTATGGTGTTGGCGAGGTTGCGCTCGTAGTCTGCCTCGGCAGCAGAGATCACCGGCGGGGTGATAAAGTCATGGTTGGCGGCGGCGGCCTGCATCAGGAAGCCGGAGCGGAACAGTTCGCCGACGAGCGGTTCAAAGATGATGTTGATGGCGAAATACTGCTCGAGATAATCGGACGTGCCCATGATCGTCTCGATGGCTTCGCGCGTGCCCTGCCAGACGCTGTCCTCGAGCCAGTGCTTCTTGCCCAGCGTGTCGTCCCAGCCGTCGATATCCATGCCGATCTCAGCGAGATAGAGCGTGATGTCCTGTGCGAGACGCATCTTGTAAGACGAGTTGGTCAGCGTCGCGTTATTGATCATCTGCGTATAGCCGTAGCGCTGCGCCTGCATCAGCGATGTGCCAAGGCCAAATTCGGCGTGCTTCCAGGCGCCGAGATGCGCCTGCAGGATCTTGATCCAGACCTTGTCGAAGGCCTTTGGTGCGCCGGCGCGGCGGGCGTTGGTGATGACGCTCTGCACCATGGTCTCGATCTTGGACTGACGCTGGTAGTGGGTGCGTTCCCATTCCTGGTCCGGCGCGCGGTAGGCGTGCCAGTTGGAGCTCTGTGCGGCGGTGTTGTCCTTGACATAGGCGCCCTTGCCGTTCGCGAAGGAAATGATCCAGTTCTGGATTAGATAGCGTTCCGGATCCGGCTGGACGTCGACGGTGACGTCCTCGTAGTGGGTGGCGCGCTGACCGCGCGGTTCGAAATAGCGATACTTGCGGCTATCCGAGTCGGCAAAGATCGCCGATCCCGCTGCACCTGACCCGACTGAACTCGACATTGCAGGCATAGTTCTCACTCCCTTGTTGCAGTTCCTCTGATGCTGCCCGTTCTTCGTCCAGCCCGGYAGCGCGCTGCACGCATGACGCATACGGTTAATGCCCCGGGGTTCCTCCCCCGGACGAAGTTGTGAATTTGTCGAAGAAGATGCGCTCCGACTCGAAGCCGTTCATGAACAGCACGGGCTGCAGCGCATCGATCATCGGTGGCGGGCCGCAGGCGTAGACGTCGCCTTCGCCATCCACCGCCAGCTCCTTCAGCTTCGCATCGACCGACTGGTGGACGAAGCCGCGTTCGCCGCTCCATCCGCCGTCTTCCGGCGCATGCGACAGAACCGGGATGAAGGTAACTTCGGGATGACTGCTGACGAGTTCGTCTATCCGGTCGCGATGGAAGAGGTCTTGTTCGGTCCGTGCGCCGTAGAAGAAATAGACCGGCCGATCTTCGCCGCTCTGAAGATGATCGTTGAGAATGGACCAGACCGGCGACATGCCGGAGCCGGCGCCGACCAGCACTAGGGGTCCCTGCCGGTTCTCGCGTCGGAAGCAGGTTCCGTAGGGTCCGACGACGGTGACGTCGGCTCCGACACGGATGCCTCCGGCATCAAGTTCGCCGGAGAATTTTCCTTCCGGGTATTTCTTGATGATGAAGGAGAGTTTCTGGGTTTCGCTCGGCGTATTTGCCATGGAGAACGAGCGCGTAATCGTCTCCCCTTTTTCCGTGGTGACCGTGATGTCGACATATTGCCCCGCCCAGAACTTCATCGGCGATGCGAGTTCGATCTCGATGCCCCTGATATCGTGGGTCAGTTTCTCGACATGGGAAATGCGCCCCTTGAACGTCTTCACCGCAATCGATTTCGACAGCACTTCTTCGTCATAGTTCAGCAACTCGACTTCCATGTCGGAATAGGCCAGCGAACGGCAAAGCAGGATATGCCCGGTGTCCTTCTCCATGTCGTTGAGTGCGAATGTCGAATATTTCAGCATGTCGACTTCGCCGTCGAGCAGCACGCATTTGCAAGCGGAACACTGGCCTTCCTTGCAGCCGTGCGGCAGGGCGATGCCCTGGCGGAATGCTGCATTGAGTACCGTCTCGCCCGGTTCGACTTCGAATTCGACGCCGACAGGCTCAAGCCTTACCTTGTGTGCTTCCAGATGCGCCTTAAGAGCTTCAGCCATCTACACGACCTCCCAATTCCCGTGCGTTCCCGTTGGGGACCGGTCCTCTTTGAAGTCGCGGAGGCCGGAGCCGGCCTCCGCGGTTTTCTGTCTCAGTGGAAAGGTGTGATCGTGAAGCCGGCGCGATATTCGGCGACGTGCTTCTCGCGATCTACCAGCGACATGTCGCGCAGGATCTGCAGCGGCGACATCAGCGTGTGGCCACGGACATCGTCGAGGGTCCACATGTCCTTGCCGTCGAAACGCAGGTGCGGCTGCGGCACCAGAGTCTTGCCGTCGGAGCGGACGAAGTTCAGATCCTTGATGGCGTCGGCGAGATCCCAGCCATGGTAAAGGGTTTCCCACTCGCGCTTGCCGCTGAAGCGGCCCATGGCCGGCGTCGGGCGACCCTGGTATTCGTCCGAGAAGGCTTCTACGGCCGTCCAGCGRTCGAGCTCGTGGGCGAAGGTGTGTAGCTTGCCGTCGATCTCGTCGACCACCATGTCCTCGCGGATCAGGCAGGGAACGAGGCAGCTCCAGCAGCGATGCGGATAGACGTAGCCGGTTTCCTCGTTGAAGGTGATGATCTTCTCACCGCGATGACTGAGCTTGTCATACCACTTCCAGAAATCGCCGAATTCAGCATACCAGCCCGGATACTTCTGCTCGAACCATTCGAAGTCGGCCTCGCGCTGGGCTTCAATGCGCCAGAAGTTGACCGGCCAACCCACGGCGAAGAACTGCGCCACCTTGTGGACATAGTGCTTTTTGGTGATGCGGTTCCAGGCTTCATGGACGTCGTCGTGGTGAACCTTGATGCCGTATTTTTCGAGCGGCAGCATGTAGGTGCGGTAGTAGTCCTCAAAGATCCAGCGGTGCCACATTTCCGCATAGGATTCCTTGTTCTTGTCGCGGTTCGTGGTGCCGTATTCGATGAAGGTGCCAATGGCGGCATCAACGATCGCGTGGTTCTGCCAGAAGGAGTAGCGCAGGTCGCGCTCCAGCAGCAGGTGGTTTTCCGGCTCCTTGAGGGCTGCCATCAGCAGCGAGTGGCCGTTGCCAATATGGCGGCTTTCGTCCGACTGCACCGACAGGAACACGGTCGGCAGCGCATAGTCGCCGTTACGGGCGGCTTCCGACGGCATAGCCACGAACAGCGTGTTGGTAAAGGCGGTTTCAGCAACAACGGTCAGGTACATGCAGGCCGAGGTCATCACATCGCCGGTGATGAAGCCTTCGCCGAACTGACGGCCGATCGTCGTGGCATAGCATTTGCCGAAGGCCTCTTCGGTGATGTCGAAGCCAGCCGGATCTATGTAGTTCTCCATGTACCACTTTTTCAGGTTCATCTGGATCGTCGAGTGGCGAAACTCGTCAACCATCTGCATGGTGAAGCCGGTTCTGAGGTCTTCGCCGGGGGCGAGGCGGGCAACCATGGCCATCGAGCGGGCAGCCGAGATTTCCGGGAACGGAATGATCGCCAGAAACAGCTTCATCCATTCGACCCAGCGGGGCTCGACATTTCGGAACATGTCGCCGCGCAGCGCTGCATCGAGCGCTCCGTAGACGCGGTTGTCCTTTTCTTCCTGCATCGGGAAGTAAGAGCGCAACACCTGCTTCATCGGATCGCGTGGCGCCTTGGTGATCTTGTAGTCTGTCGGGAAAGTCATCGCTTCCTGGACATAGGTGGGATTCCAACCAAGATCGGAAATCTTCTTGGTTGCCTCGCCAACGGAAATACCGCGCTGCGAGGTGATCTTGTTAAGCGTCAAAGACGACATCTTCATCAGCCTCCACTGTGTTTGAACCGCAAGCCCCTATAGCCCCGGCCGGAACGGCGCATCGGGCGCCGCAAGCGAAAGTTGGAACGGCACGACAACAGGACGCGCCAAGGCGCGATCCGGGGTCCGGCCACTCAAGTGGATCACGGCGAAGGTCTCTAGGAATTCCGGCCTCCTCGACCGGATGCGTGCAAAGCCGCTCCCACTCCTTCGTTCTTCTAGCGTCGCTGTGAACGCGATGGCTTCTTATGGGATAAGCAATGCAACGGCCGTGCCAATTCGAAAACTCCGCGCTTTTGGGGCTAGTTGCCGTATAATTCCTTCGAGAGTGTAATATTATTTTACGATCGTAATTTACAAATGTATAGTTATGAATATCAATATATTCTGCTGCTTTGCAGATAAAAACAGATGTAGACAAGAATTTATTCTTTAATTATTCTTTCCTCTATCGAGAGGCTGATTTTCCTTTTGCAGGGTGACATGATGAGCGGCGACGGGGACAGTTTCGGATCCCTTGACGATGTGACAACCGAGCTCGCGGGGTTGATGCAACGCGATCTCGTCTTCGTCATGCGCTTTATCGGCGAAAGTCAGCTTCTGATGCAGAACCACTTTCAAAATTTTATCCTCAAAGAATTGGCGATGACCGGGGTGACGCCACACACGCATCCGATGATCCACGCCTTCGCAGAAACGCACGCAATCATGCTGCGGGATTTCGTGTTTTCCGGTGTCTCTCTATCGCGGCAGTTTCGCATCAAGGAAATGGAGCAGCTGACAGGCGATACGATGATACGCGTCGATATATGGGACCAGCTGCGCAGCTATGTCAGTACGGGCGAAGACCAGTTCCGGAGCCAGTTGGCGACATTGCCGGCCGTTCTCGAAGACTGGAAATCGCCTGGGAGCCAAAAGAAATGACCCCTTCGAACAGTGCGCCGAACGAGCAGGGCCAAGAGGCGTTTGCGCTGACCAGACGTCGGGCTGAGGCCGTTGCCATCGTCTCGTCACTCACCGCCAAGGCCCTGAAGGTCTCGCAAGCAATCGCCGGCGTCGAAATGGAGGTGCTTCGACTCGAACTGGAGATTGACCGGAATCCGGCAGACCGCAAGCTGGTGCAGGAATTGCATGACACCGAAGAGAGCGCTGCAGCGATGCGGGAGACCCTGGCGGAATGTGCAGGGGAAATCGAGGCGGCTGAGGAGGATKTGGCAGCRCTCGATCATTTGATCGCCGTGGCGAGGGGAGGATGAGATGGATCAGCATGCAACGCCCAGCCCGAGCCTGTTCGACCTTCTGGCACGCCAGTGGCAGCGGCGGGCGGCCGTTACCAGGCTATGCTTCAACGGTGACGGCACCTTGCTGGCGATATCGGCTGCAGATGGGACGGTGGCGCTGGCGCGCCTTGCCGACAACGAGCCGCCGGAAGCACGCATCACCGTTGATAACGGCCAGGCCATGATCCGCCCGCGCGAGGGCAAGGCGTCTCCGCTCATCAACACACGCATACAGGAGGCGACGCAGCTTTCGGCAGGGCCGGAAGGCGGCTTTCTGGCGTTGACTGCCAAGGGTGAGCTCCTGCAGATCAACCGCGGCGGCGAGATCGACGGAAAGCGGCTCGCAGACCAAAGTCCCATTTCGGCTTTCGCTCATTGCATGTCCACGGGACTAACCGCAGTCACCGTGCGAGGCCGCTTGCGACTGCAGGCGCGAGATGCCGGAGAGATCACGAATATCGATCTCGGTGCTGCGGCCATGGAATTGCTGTCAATCTCCCGGGACGGCGCATGGATAGCGATGGCCGGCGGCAACGGCCTCCGCATCCATGCCGCATCGGCTCCCGGCGAGCCGATAGGCGATCTTGCCCTTCCGCATCGACCGCTGACACTCGAATGGAGCCCGAATGGCGGCTGGCTGGGCTGCGGGATGCAACAGGGCGGGCTCCTGCTGGTGGACCGGGAGACGGGAAGCCATCTGGAATTGCCCGACTTCCCCGGCCCTGTCGGCACGATAGGCTGGAGTGCCGCATGCGATGCGTTGTTCGCATCAGGCGCCTATCGCATTGCCGGATGGCGGCCAGATACACCTTCGCTTTCCGACAAGGTTCAGGGCGCGCTTTTCACCGGCCGCGCCGGCTTTGTCCTAGTGGCCGCAGTCGCGGCACACCCGACGCGGAGGTTGGCAGCGGCGGCCTATGTGAATGGCAGGGTTGTCGTTGCGCCCATTGGTGCACCCGAGGAACTGGCTGTCCGTGAGGACGGTGGACCTGTGACTGCACTGACGTGGTCGCCGAACGGCCGCCACCTGGCGATTGGAGACGCACTTGGTAACGTGGCGATCGTCACATTCCCGGATGAGCTCTTCAAGCAGTGATCGCCGTAATGACAAGGGAGGAAAAGATGCAGACAGAAGTGACCGCAGAGGAAAAGAGCAAGGACGCGTTTTTCGAAAAGATCGCAAGGCTTTCCGAGGAGATGGTAGCTGTCCACGGCAAGGAATTCAGCATGGGAGCGCTGGTTTTGGGCGCCCGCTGGATAGCCGAAGGTCGCGTCAAAGTCGATGCGAAGACCAACTGACACGTCGACTAACGAGAAGGCCGACAGCTTTCATCACATAGCTACAGATCTTCCGCTTCAGCTGAGGTGCGAGCCGGCAACCCGCTGGCTACGCTCCTCCTGATAGAGAAGGCAGACTGTCCTGAGAACGGAGGCAAGATTGGACATTCCGCCATAAATCTCAAGCGCCTCCGCATAAAGCTGGGATATGAGGCCGGAGGTCGAAAGGCCCTCCATTTTCGCCATTTCTTCCAGTGCCTCCCAGAATGCGGCTTCGAGGCGCACGCTGGTGGAATGTCCCGATATCCTGATCGAGCGACTGACCTTGCGAAATTGCTGCGAACTCTGTCCTGTCAACACCCTACACATCATCATTTCTCCTCCCGCGAGATTATGCTTATGGCAAACAATCGTCCTCAAGCCTCAGCACGAAGCGTTGCCCGATCAAGGAGACCGCGCAACGCTCAGGCCGATCGGCATATGTCAGGGAATAAGCACCGCACGGCCATGAATCTTGCCGTTGTGCAGATCCTTGAGTGCTTGATTTGCATCCGCAAGCCGATATTCGACCGTGGTCAGATCGACGAGACCGCGGTCGGCCAGTGCCATCAGCTCCACCAGTTCGGCCCAGGTGCCGACCAAGTTGCCGATGATGTTCTTCTCGGTGATCACCATATCGACCGTCGGTACGCGTATGTCCTCGCCATAGCCGACGACGTAGTAGCTTCCCATCGGTCGGGTCATGGCAAGGCCCTTGGTTGTCGTACCCTTCTCACCGACAAAGTCGATCACGGCCTCGGCACCCTGGCCTCCGGTCAGCTGCAGCACGGCCTCAACCTCGTTCCCATCGGCCTTGACGAGCCTGTCGGCACCGATCTTGCCGGCGAGCTCCAGCGACGCATCCGATTTGTCGACGACGATCACGTCGGCGGCACACATCGCCTTGAGGCACTGGATTCCGATGTGGCCAAGGCCGCCGGCACCGATCACGACGCAGGCTTCGCCGGGCAGGAGGTGCCGGGTTGCCTTTTTGACCGCGCGATAGGCGGTGAGGCCGGCATCCGCATAAGGGGCCACCTCCTTGGGCGCCAGCGTCTTCGGCAGCGCAACTATGTTACGCTCCGAAGTGCAGAGATATTCGGAATAGCCGCCGTTGCAATCGAGACCGGGGAACTTGCCGGGCCCATGCATATCGAAGCCGCGCCGGCAGGCAAGGCAGGTGCCGCCCGAGATCTTCGGATGGACGATGACGGGATCGCCGACCTTGATGCCCTCGACCTCCTTGCCGATCGCCTCGACCCAACCGGCATTCTCGTGCCCCATGATCAGCGGCAGCAACGCATTGCCGTTCGGGTCCATGTGCGGCCGCCAGATGCCTTCGATAATGTGCAGATCGGTACGGCAGACACCTGCGCCGCCGATCCGGACGATGACGTCGGTCGATTTGGTGATCTTGGGGTCGGCAACATCCTGCAGCGAGACCCACTGGTCGGCCGTCAGGTTGTCGTCATATTTGGTCAAAATTTGCGCTTTCATGCTTCGCCTCCTCCGTTGCCGGGATTGCTTCCGGTCGAAAGATACGCAGCAAGTCTTATACCATAAGGAAATCGTCAAAAATATCAATCACATGACAGAAAATCGTACCCTCGGCGGCGTACAGTGCCTGAACGTATCCAGCAGCGACGCTGTCCAGTTTCTGTCCATTGCGCCAGCCCACGGGGCTGGTAGCCTGTTCAGCTTGATGCATGAGGAGGAGACATGCAGCATCTATCCGGAATGGACCGCGCCCGCTTAGCTCTCGAAAAAGGCGATCGCTTTCCCGTCGGCGCATTGCAGCCGATGGTGGCCGAAAGCTGGCAACGCTGCCGTAACGCCAACCTCGATCCGCGGGGCACGCCACGCCGCAGCGTACTGGCATTTGCAGAAGTCAAACGCCGACGCGAGGCCAATGCAGTAATGCGCCTGCTTGCTCTTGCCGAGATGCAACTGCTCTACTCACAGATTGCCGGCTCGAATTTCATGATCGCGTTTGGTGATGCCGACGGGATCGTGCTCGACACGATCAGTGACCAGCATTTCGCCGACAGCGATGCCGGCCGCTCGATCATTCCCGGAAGCACGTGGAATGAGAGCGAACGCGGTACAAATGCGCTCGGCCTCGCCGGCATGACGGGCRCACCCGTGGCGATCTACGGGCGCGAACACTATTTCGCTTCACATGGGCATCTGAGCTGCATGGCCGCGCCAATCTTCAATTCGGCCGGCGAAATCCTCGGCCTGCTGGATGCCTCCTGCGTGAACGAGGCACGTCAGGAGCACACCCATGCGCTTGTGCGCATGGCAGCGGCGCAGATTGAGAACAGCCTCATGTATCAGGCCAGCGCCAAAAGCTTTGTCTTCGCATTTCATCCGCGGGCGGAATATCTCGACACCTTGTCGGCCGGGCTCCTCTCGGTCTCGCTCGAAGGCGAGGTTCTTTCGGTCAACCGGCCGGGCCAGGCGCTCCTTGCGGGACTGCCGGCCACGCCGGGCCAGCCCTTCGACAGCCTTTTCGAAGCGGGCTTCGGTCCTGCGATGGATGGGCTTTTGAACGGTGGCGTCGTGCGCCTGCGCGACCGGGCCGGCAGCGGCGTGTTCATGGTCTGCCGGCAGATCGGCGAACGCGGAAAGGTGAACATCAAATCTGTCTCGCCAGCGATACCGTCGCTCTTGCGACGCCTTGATGCACCGGATTTTGTTGCCGACGATCCTCAGATCAAGCGCTCGCTCATTGATATCGCCGAAGCGGCAGCTCTGTCGCTGCCCGTGCATATCACGGGGGAAACCGGCACCGGCAAGGAGCTGATGGCAAGACATGTTCATCGGCTGAGCGGTCGCAAGGGCGAGTTTGTGGCAGTCAATTGCGGCGCGGTGCCCGAAGAGCTTTTCATCGCCGAAATCTTCGGCCACGAACGCGGTGCCTTTACCAACGCGCGTAACGAAGGCTCGCCGGGGCTGGCACGCGCTGCAGACCGCGGCACCCTGTTCCTGGACGAGGTTGCCGACATACCGCTCGCAGCCCAGACGTCGCTTCTGCGGTTCCTCGACAGCATGGAAGTTCGTGCCGTCGGCGGACAAAAGACGCAGAAAGTGGACGTGCAGATCGTTTCCGCCACCAACCGCGACCTCGAAGAAATGGTCGCCGCGCGGCAGTTCCGCAGCGATCTCTACTACAGGCTCAACAGTTTTCTCGTCCGATTGCCGCCGCTGCGTTTGCGGACAGACTTCGGAAGCGTCGTTCGGCATCTCATGGATCGCATGGCACCCGGCACGGCAGTGACTGATGCCGCAGTCGCGGCGATCTCGCAACGAACATGGCCAGGCAACATACGCGAACTGAAGACCGTGCTACAGCGGGCGCTGGTGCGACGTCGCTCGGGCTATATCGACGAGAGCTGCTTCGACGGCGCAACGCCCGCGGCTCATCCATTCGCGGATTGTTGCGACGAATGTCGCAACCGGCCGCTCACCCGCAGCAAGTGTCAGGAAATCCGCGCCGTCTATCACAGAGCCGGAAAAAACATAGCAAAGACGGCGCGAGAACTCCACCTTTCCAGGACGACAGTCTACAAACATGTGAACGGTGCCGACTAAAGATAGCGTCCTGAGCGTCATAGCACTTCGACCTTGTAGCAGTCAGGATCGCTGATGAAGAAGAAGCGGGCCAGCTGTCGTCCATTATGCTTGAAATCGCGCGCGGGGCACGGGAAAGCGGGTCGCGTCACATGAGGGCGTGAAGAAGAACAGCCGGAGGAACTTCAGCGTCAGCGGTGCGAAAGCAGAAGCGGGATCGACTGCCCCACGTCCTCGTGTGACGCTTTCGGGCCAGACTCGCCAGCAATCGCAGCCCTCGCGCTCGAGGCCGGCCTTGCACTCCCCTCACCTGCCCGGCCGCACCAACGACCGTGCGATATCGATGATGTCATCGCGCGAAGCGGTCCGGTCCTCGCAACAACACTTGCTGTCTAGGAGCGTCCAGCTGGCGGGCAATCGAACAAAACCGGCGTCGCTTCATCGTCTGAACGTGCGCCCGATGGCTTGCGCCGCTTTTGCTTCTACCCCACAGGCCCACGAGATCGGAACATATCAAGCCGAACTGAAAGATCGGCATTGTCATGCGATGAACGCTCTCGCTTTGGTGGTGGACAATGCGCATAATGGCGTTGCGGAGGCGTGCATTCAAATCGTGCGTCCTGTGTGCACTGGGAGGAGGGCCCAATGACCACGATCCATCAGAGGCTGTATCGC
The DNA here is from genome assembly GCF_056405875.1 of Rhizobium sp. P1_E6. Lineage (NCBI taxonomy): Bacteria > Pseudomonadati > Pseudomonadota > Alphaproteobacteria > Hyphomicrobiales > Rhizobiaceae > Rhizobium > Rhizobium sp. P1_E6. Next base: position 45,609 of record NZ_JBFUBG010000009.1, read on the forward strand.
GAGCGGCTGACATCTGCAGATACGGCGGTCGCAATGGTTCCGTCCGGGGCCAAGGTCGCGATGCCACTGGCCGCCGGTCAGCCACCGGCTGTCCTTGCCGCGCTTGCGCAACAGGCCCGCGCGCGCGCCATCGAGAATGTGCGGCTCTACTATCTTCTCTGCACGGGCGTTGCAGGCACCAGTGTGTTCGATTTCGAGCTGCGCGACCTGATTGTCCCGATGAGCTACTTTCATTCAGGCGTGGAGCGTGCGCTCGACAAGAGAAGATTGGCGGAAGCGATGCCCGCCGTCGAGCTGGTGCCCTGTCATTTCAGTCAGGTGCCGCGCTCGTTGGTCGAGCATGTTGGCGTGGACACGTTGATTGCGACTGTGTCGCCAATGGACGCCGATGGCAATTTCAGCCTTGGCGCCAGCACCGACTATGCGCTGACGGTATCGCGAAAGCCTGGAATCCGCCTCATCCTCGAGGTCAATCGCAATATGCCCTATGTGCGGGGCGATTGCATGATCCCTTTGTCGAGCGTGACAGCGCTGGTCGAAAACGACATCAGCCTGCCCGTGTTGCCGGCTGCCGCGCGTAATGAGGTAGATGATGCGATCGGCGCGATCATTGCCGGTCTGGTGGACGATGGCGACTGCCTGCAGATGGGGATCGGTGCTTTGCCCGACGCAGTGTGTTCCGGGCTTTCCCGGCACAGCCACCTTGGTATCCACACGGAAATGATGACGCCGGGTCTCGCCAGCCTCGTCAAGGCGGGCGTGGTCGACAATAGCCGCAAGCAGACACATACCGGACGCTCCATCTTCACCTTTGCGCTTGGAGATCAGGCGCTCTATGATTTCCTGAACAACAATCCGGCGGTTGAGGCCTATCCCGTCGACTATGTGAACAATCCCTTCGTTATCGCCCGAAATGATCGCGTCGTTTCGGTCAACGCGACGCTGCAGATTGATTTAAACGGCGCGTGCAATTCCGAGTTCATGAACGGGAGGCAGTTCAGCGCGTCCGGCGGCCAGGTTGATTTCGTGCGTGGCGCTTATGCCTCGCGTGGGGGACGATCGATCATCGCCTGTCATTCGACTGCGGCAAAAGGCACGCTCTCGCGGATCGTTCCGGCGTTAACCGGACCGGTGACAACAGCGCGCAACGACACGCATATCGTCGTCACCGAGTATGGATGGGCGGACCTTAAGGGCAAGTCCGTGGCCGAGCGGGCTAGAGCGCTGATCGGGCTCGCGCATCCCGATTTTCGCGAGGAGCTGGACCGGACAGCGAGAGGCGCAGGGCTTTGCTGAATTTCATGTTGATCGCGTGTTTGAGATCGAGGTCGCGCGCGTCTGCGTGAGGACTGCCCGATAGGGCAAGCGCGCATGCCGAAGAGCTTGCCGAAGCTGCGCCTCCCGAAGGGCGCTCGACCCGGTGATGGAGCGCCCGCATACGCTGCGCGGGATCGTGCTTCTGCGAACGGGTCCTTTTAGCGACCGGTCGTCGGCGAGAAGGGGTTTGGAACGGGGTCGGTCGATCATCTGTGGATTACTTCAGAAAGTTCTAAAGAAAGGTTGTCGTCAGGCGTCAGGCTGGTAGCGTTCGTGCAGTCACCTTACTTTGTGCGGACCTGACTGTGATGACACTCTAACTGCCCCGCAATAAATGGCCAGTTCGATAGAAGTGGCGGGCGCGATCATCGGTTCTTCGTTCGTGCTGACGAGGAAGAGCGGAGCGAAATTGAGCCTGAAGGCAAGGGCGCGATCGAGACGGACGAGATCGTCGCGGGGCTGAAGGCTGTTATGCCGATGGCGTCCCTTGCATGGTCCATGAAATGGGCGATCGGATGAAAAGACAAGCCGAGGAGGCGGCAACATTCGAAGCCGGACTCCGCAACCCTTGAAGAGACAATATTTCGATTGCCGGCAATATCAAGAGCTTGGCCAACGAACAGTCATCGCCGCCCTCGCTTTTGTGTGAGGGGAATAGGGGTTGACGTGGGCGTCGGTGGCCGACACCTGAGCTCACGGGCCTGACGTTCCACACCGCGCCGGCTCGTCAGTGATATTACGGCGAATGCCCAAAAGTAAAAATCCCTGATGGCATTGACAAAACTCTCGCGTGCAATGTCTAATCGTTAACATAGTTGAGTGCGGATGGATTTTCCTGCATTTTCACTGAACAACCAAGATAAATCAGGCTTCTGTCGTCGTTCAATACTGCATTTCTCTGGGGGATGGGATGTCGGTTGGCATACATAGCAAAGCCATATACGTATACACAGATGCGCGAATGCTTCCGGCAGCATGCTGCACGCTTTTATCTGTTGCACGTAATAGTCAAGAGAACGACATCAAGCTGGTGATCGTCGGCATCGATTTGCCTGAGGACCAGAAAGCTGGCGTTGCTACCTTCAACGCGGTGAACGGCATCGATATCGACGTCGTCGATTTTACCCTTCCCGCCGATACACCTGGAACGGCAGGCCGCTGGCACAAATCGACGCTTGCGCGCCTCTATCTCGACGAGCTGATGGGCAAGGTGCTGGAGCGGGTTCTTTACCTTGATGCGGATATATTGGCTGTCGGCAATGTCTGCCCGCTCTTCGATGTCGATCTCAACGGCAAGGCGATCGGTGCCGTTAACGACTACGTCGTTGCCTTCCCCGAGAAAATCAGACAGCGGGAGCAGGAACTCGGCCTCGACCGGGGCGCGGGATATTTCAACGCTGGGGTATTTCTGTTGGATTGCGCCGTCATCCGGGCCGGCGGTTTTTTCGAAACGGCGCGTTCGCTGCTCAGATCGGGGCGATGCTTTGCCTCCAACGACCAGGATATTCTCAATATTGCCTTTCGTGGGACGTGGCAGCGGCTGGACAACCGGTGGAATGTCCAGACCGGGACCATGCCTTACATCCGCAATCCTGTGCTGCTGCATTTCACTGGACGTCGCAAGCCGTGGCATTTGTCGGTGCAGACAGGGCAGTCGGTCTATGCCGAGATCTATTCGAGCATGCTTTCGAAAACGTCGTGGTCGGGATTTGTCAGCCGTCGCAGTCGTTCCCGAAAGGCGGCCGATTATCTTCTGTCGCTTGGCAAGCGCGCCGGCGCAATGAGCCGCTCCCAACAGCTGAAGGCATATTTTGGCTCGAGTGAGGTCTCAATGGATGAAAGGAATCCCAGACCTGAAAGCTCCGGAAGCCAGGTCTTTCATACACAGGGGGCCGATGCCTGGCGCACATTCTTCAATCGCTTTTCGTATATCGTTCTTGTCGCCAATAGCGAGGCGCTCGACCCGCAGTCGATGCGGACGGAGTTTCCCGGCGATACGTTGTTCGTCTTCTTCAACAAGGTCTACAAGGTTCTCGACAACAGTTTCCCCGGGCATGCCATTCTTGTGGCGCGCAGTGGTATGATGGGCGCCAATATCGTCCATCGGCGGGAGGTGGATGAGGTCCTGAAATTCTTCACTTCGGACAAGTTCCTCGGCGTTCTGAATATCCGTACCGCACCCGAGGAGCGCTTCAGTCCCGTCGAAGCATTCAACGGGGCGACAGTCATGTACAGCGACCTCGAGACGCTGATGTCGGGGCACTATCCACCGGACAAGATCCCGACGAGCGGCTTTGCGCTGGTTGCGTGGATGCGGGAGCTTCAGGTGACGCCGAAGATCGTGCTCGCCGGATTTTCCGGGAAACGGAGTGCGCGCTGGAAGGTCTTCGACGTTCATGACTGGACATTCGAGCGGATCTATTTCAGGCTTCTGGTGCGAAGGGGTATCATCACCAGCGCTGAACATGCGAGGCCGTCACGCTTCGATCTTCTGACCGAGCATTTTCCGGATGCGAAATGCGAGGAGATCCAGACGGCGACCAACGATGCGCTCTCCACGCGGCTCGATCATGCGCTGACCCTCATCGACGGCCTGATGTCACTAACCAAATGGCAGCGGGCACTCGATCAGGCCTTCCGCAAGGCGCGGCCAAAGACCCGCAAGCAGCGCGCGCTCGACTCCCAGAAGAAGCAAGCTTCCTGAATGCAATACATAATTTGTGCCAAGGAGAGATTGATATGACCGATATCGTCAACATCTACGTTGGTTTTGATTCAAAAGAAGTTGTCGCCCATCACGTGCTATCCCAAAGTATTCTGGAAAAGTCGAGCGTGCCGGTGAGAATCACGCCGATCTACCTGTACAATATCGAAAACACGTTTACGCGTGAACGCAATGCCCTGCAGTCGACCGAGTTCTCCTTCTCGCGCTTCCTGACGCCCTATCTCAGCCAGTATGAGGGATGGAGCCTCTTCATGGATTGCGACATGCTGGCGCGCACGGATATTGCCGAGCTCTGGGCGCTGCGCGATGAGCGCTATTCCGTCATGTGCGTGAAGCACGATTACCAGCCGAAGGTCGAAACGAAGTTTCTCGGACAGGTGCAGACGAAATATGAAAAAAAGAATTGGTCGAGCCTGATCCTCTTCAACAACGCGAAATGCAGGGCGCTGACGCCTGATTATGTCAACACCGCAACCGGGCTGCAGTTGCACCAATTCAAGTGGCTCGACGGCGACGATCTGATCGGCGAGCTGTCAGTCACCTGGAACTATCTCGTCAACGAATATGACAAGCGCGATGACGCGAAGATCGTGCATTTCACAGATGGCGGACCCTATTTCGACGAATACAGGAACGACGATTACGCCGAGGAATGGTTTGCGACGCGCGAGCGCATGCTGCATGTCCAGCAGCGCGGCTGACCGGCATGCCGGGCGGATGGGGCGTTTATCGAAGGCCCAGCCTCCCAAAACGGAGTAACTTCGCGGTGAGCAGGCCTGGTGACCTTGCCCCTGAGGTGCCCCCGATTTTGTACGGCCGTCGACGGCGACAGGAGGGCGCACCATGCTTCAGGAACGCGCGTTCCCTATCATCCATGAATTGATCAAAGATGCCGTTTCGCGGGTTCGAATCCCGTCTTCCCCGCCGGCCATGATCGGAAGAGGAGAGCATCGTGTCGGCAAGCAACGAGTGGACGAAATGGCACCTCACACCCGTGGATGGGAAGAGGGTGACAGCAAAACTGGCGAGTGTCGCGAGTTCATTGCATCTGCGTTTTCCGGCTTGATGTCACCAACAAAATGACATCGATCAGTGGAGATACCGAAGCCATTGCTGCGTTGCGCGCGCAATTTGAAGACGCGCCGAATGACCCTCGATGATGCATCGGCCGTACCACACCAGCCTGACGACGGAGGGTTGCAGCTTGTAAAATTTTCGCGGAGGATGCGTGCGACATATAACGCGTCGAGCGTGAAGGTTCAATCGTGAACGATGGCCTTATCGAAGTTGTGCTTGATGGCTTGGTAGCCGTCGTTATCTTCCTTAGTGCGGCAACCCTAATCGCGATGGCAGCAGCATTTGCCTCTCTCATCGGTCATGTCGCTGGAATTGTGCACGAGCCAGGCGCGACAGTCTGGCTGTTCGCAACATCTGGTATTCTTTTACTGTCAACTATTTTGTCGGTTCTCGCCGCAATAGCGGCTCAACATCTCGGCGTCGGCTGATCCCGCTGAAAAGGCGCGAATGTTCCCCAAGCCGAGTTGGGCCAGCGAATCGGTCAGCGCCAAACGTTCGTTTCAGAATTTGAGCTTGGTTAAAGGCGCCTCGCCGCGGCAGAGTTCGTAAAGGTCAGCTGAGCGATCGGTGCCGATTCGTACTCCATCATGAAGAAGCCTGGAACAAACTGGTTCAAATCATGTTGCATGCAGAATGAGCAACACAGAACAAAAAGCCAGCAACGGCATGATCAAGTTCGTGCTGACCATCTTCGTCATCGCGATGATTGTCGCGGTGGCCTACCTGGTGTTCTTTACGACCGGTCAGTCCCTGCAGTAGCACTTGGGATGCTCTGTCAAAGCGCCCGTCACAGATCTCGACCGGGTGGTTCATAGTGGTGCACGCGACTCGAATTGGATGACGCCGTCAGCCAGCCAATACGACCGTATGACGTTCACCTCTTGTATTGATCCACAACTTAGGCGATTTTCTCATGTCCTGACTTTTCTGGCGGGCTAACCCGGAGGTTGATTATGAGTGTCAAGGCTCTACTTGGATCTTCGCTTCTCTCATGTACGCTTGCTCTTGCAGTCTTCGTCTCACCGATCGCGGTCCCCGCGGACGCGAGCGCTCAGGTTATCATCGGCTCCGGCAGCAGCCTAAACCACGGACGAGGTATATCCTGCCCTCAGGGCGCGCGGCTGCTTCGTACTCGAGGCTTTCGCGGTGTCCGTCAGGTTAATTGCCGCGGCAGGTACTTTACCTATCGCGCAGTCCGCAACGGGGTGCGCTACGAGATCGGGGTCCGTCAAAGAGATGGGCGCATCGTCGATCAGCGGCGCACTAGCCAACGGCAGTAGCGCCTTCATCCCGGCCACCACCAATGCTGGCTACGACAAAGCGCGCCTCGGCTAAGCGCGCGGGCTGTGGTGGTGGGAATCGTTGGGAGTACTCCCAAGATTAGCTTCCAAGGTACGCCGGGAAGACCACGGTCATTTGCCCTATCGGGCAGCCCTTCCTTCGCAGATCGGCGGGTCGCGACGCCTTCCAGCTACGAGGACGTGTTGTTCCGATCAGATCATTGCCTTTCGGCTATTTTGGCTTTCGAACGACCTTGGCCGTGAAGCGCAGTGCACGTGAGCGGTTTTACCTTCCGCCTGCGCGGGGGAGCCAGAACTTCGGCGTTTAGCACAGTGGAAGCGCACGGTTTAACCTGACGCGCCTGGCGCCGTTGCTTGAGGACGTCCACGAACGGCTGGCCTGTCGTTATCGAGAACCTGGACTGGCTAGATTTCATAGACCGCTACGATCGGCCTGGCACGCTATCTATCTTGACCCACCCTACTTCGGCTGCGAGGGGACTACCGGAAGGCTCTGTTCAGCCGAGAGCATTCACAAAGATCGCTAACAGGCTGGCGCAGCTGAAAAGCCGCTTCGTGCTTTCCATCCGCGAGATATTCAGGGGCTTTGCCTTCGAGGGCGTGGACCTGAACTACACGATCGGCGCCATAGCAATGGGACGGCCGCTCGAGAGTTGATCATCATGCCGCGCTCGATCGACCCGTCTTGAAAAACGGGCCTCCTTGGACCCAGTCACCCCTCCTGCTTTTGGGTCTGAGGGACGCCTGGGGACATCCAGCAAGGAAAGGGCGGTTCTCTCCGGCACACCCGGGCCGGATCGCGCCTCGACCATGATCAGGACTCCGCCCAGCAGCGGGCTTCATCCTGAACGCGCGATCCCCACGCCCCGATGAGATCCCGCCGGCGCAGCGCTCCGCCGCTTGGGCGTCCGTATCCTCGAGTTCATTGATGCTGGTGTAACGATCGCACGCGCCTGGTTGAGGATCTCTATCGAGATCTCGGCGCGGACGACCGCATCGTAGGAGTACTTTTCCTTTCGCTTCCCCAAATTGCCTATCGGGTGAGACCGCGAGAACGATCGATGGCGCGCCGCTGGTATTCCGAAATGATCTCTTCATTGCTCTGCATCCGCACCGCCTGCTGCAGAACCTGTAACCGCCCCTGCATCGCTTCAAAGGTGCGGCGCTGTGCCGGCGACACGCGATTGGCGACATCCTGCTCGCCGCGCAGGATCGCGTTCCTGCCGAAACGCTCGTCGAGTGCCCAGCTGACGGCAACGAACTCCTGTTGGATGCGCGGATCGAGTGTGCCGACGGTAACGTCTACTTTCGCCACCCTGTCCTTGTTCCTCTTCTTTTTCATGTCGGTCACCAGTTGTTTGAGCGCGTCCTCGGCTGGTGTCGACAGACCGGGAATGGCAACCGCCATACGTCGCCGCTCCTCAGTAACGGCCTGGATCTCCGTGTCGAGGGCAGTGATCCAGGACGCGCCGAGCAAACACACGCGGCCGACCGCTTCCTGCACCGCCAGCAGTGCCTCCTTCCGTTCCCGCCCTGCGGCGAGCAGCTTGTTCATGATGCGATCGGAGCCCCGCAGCGCACCATAGGCGGCGGGATCATTGCTGACAGCCGCAGCGATCCGCTCGCCAGCAAAACCCTTGACGAGGAGTTCCTCAATCGTTGCGACCGCACCGGCGGGATCGCGCCAGATGCGCGTCGCTGTCTCGGCGAGCGCGGCGCGATAGTGACGATAGTGCAGGACCGCGGTTGCACGTGTTCGTGCCTCCTCGTCCACCGGCGTTTTGAACTCGGTCACGGCGGCAAGCATCGGCAACATGGACACCGCCTCCTTTCCGGCTTCGACGCTGGCGCCGGCAACGATCTTGCTGCGATCCTGCCGTTCGGCCAGATGCTGTTCCTCCGCAAAGCGCCTGATGACAGTGAACAGGCGGTCGAGCTTTTCGCCGCGCTCCGGAACGAGATCTTCCGGCATGCGCTCGGCCATGTTGCGCTCGGCAATCGCATCGGCCTTCGGGGCAAAGGCGCTCCAGCCGAAGCGTGCGGTCAAGGCATCGTTGACGGCTTTGACCTCCTGGACCAGCAGGCGGTCCTCGACGGCGCAGGCGAAGGCGGTCTTGTAGGCGTCGTCGCCACCGCGCTCGCGAATGACCTCGATTTCGACAAGGCGCGCCATTGCCGACTTCGACAATGCCGGGATCGGTAAGGACATGTGGGCGCGGCGTTGCTCCTCGCGGATGCCGAACCGCTCTGCCTGCCGGCGGAACTCGGTAGCATGGGCACGCGCAAGCGGCAGCAACTCCGACAGGGCAGTTATGGCCGCGTCGCGCTCGTCGCGAGCAACACGACCGTCGACCAGGAGATCGGAACCACGAAGGCGTCCGAGCCGATCAGGTGCGGCAGCCAGATCGTCAGCGAGCTTGCGGGGTTCGATCGCCGCGTCCGATGCCAGCGCGGTCAGGCCGACCAGCGCTTCATCCGGATTGCGATAGATCTTTTCGAGCACCGGACGCAGGATAGCTTCCCGTTCCTTCCATCGCTCCGAGGCGAGCTGTGCGCGACGCGCGTCCTCGTCGACGCTGCGGGCAAACATGATCGTGGGCGGGATCAGATATTTTCCGTCGACCGGGATTTCGGATGCGAGCCTTTCGTTCTGGGTCTCATTGTAGGAAATGCGCCGCTCGCGCTCGATCGCAAAACCTAGCGCCACGCTCGCCCGCTCCCAGAGTTTCGCCACCTGCTCCTTCTTTTCCGCAATCCACGCCAGCCGCCCCGAAACACCCTCCTCCATCCCGGCCGCGACCGCGGCAAGCGTGTCGATACCGCGGCGCCGCCCGAAATCCTGCGCGTGCGCCCGGTAACCTTCCTCGCTCTCGAAATCGAGCGTCGTCGTCTTGGCACCGGATCGGCCAAGACGCTCCACAAGCTGTTTGAACAATTCCGGCCGATGGCTCTCGCGTTCGATCCGCCCCTGGCGGGTTTCTGCGGATTCGACCTGCCTGGCGGTCCAGACATTGCGATCAACCGTCCGTTCCTCGAAACTCTTTTCGCCCGTTTTCTCGTCGATAACTGGGACAGTCACCGTGACCCGTTCGACGCCATCCTTGCGCAACGTCACGGTGTCACCTTCCGACACGCCGCCCTCTTCGAGCGCCTTCGGCAGGCTGACACCCCAGAGGCGATGAACAGCGCCATCGTCGGTTTTGACATCCGCATAGGGGCTTTCGTCAGCGTCCTCGTCATTGGGGCGGAACTTCGCCAGCCCGGTTTCCACGAGCTCGCCGGTGACGCCAGCCGCATGATCGACACGCGGCTTGCGCCCCCATTCCGGCTTCGCCTCGAAGTCCTCCTTCGCCGCATAGAGGTCGGCGCGATCACGATGACGGGTCATCGACACATAGGTCAGATGCTGATCCATCATGCCGGTGGCAAGCACGAAAGTCCGGTCGACGGTAGACCCTTGAGACTTGTGGATGGTCGCCGCATAGCCGTGGTCGACATTGCGATAGCTGTCCTCGCTGATGACGACATCGCGGCCATTATCGAGACGCACGGAGAGCAATGCGTCGCCGCGTTTGTCGCCCGTGGCAACGACAGTGCCGAGCATGCCGTTCTTCACATATTGCGGACCGAAGCTCCTTGCCCGCGGTTCAACGAAGCGGGCATTCTCAAGAAAGATGATCCGGTCGCCGACGGCGAATTCCCGCGCGCCGCGTTCCGTCTGGAAAGAGCGGTTGTCCCCCAGCGCACCCTCTCTCGTCATCACCGATCGCAGCGCCTCGTTCAGCCGCTTCACGTCATCATTGGTGTGGGCGAGCACGAGAAGCTCATCACCGCGAAGACGGCCATCATTGTCTGCCGCGGCTGACTTCTGGACCGCCTGTTGACGCGCCTCCGTCCAGTCGTCGACAATCCGCCCGATGATTTCATCTCGCATCGCTGCCTCGGCGAGATGGCCGTGCTGTGCATAGGCATCGAGACCTTTCTCGACCTCGGCGCGGGCAAAGAGCCGCGAGGCATCGCGCGCCCATTCTTCGCGCTGGCGGCGCACGCCGGCAAGTTCCGCAAAGCCGATCCGCTCGGTGATCGCCCGGAACGCCGCACCCGCCTGGATCGGCTGAAGCTGCATCGCGTCACCGACCAGGACGACTTTCGCGTGGGCGTCCTCGGCGATTTTTAGCACGCGACCCATCTGCTGCGACGACACCATGCCGGCCTCGTCGATGACAAGCACATTGCCGCGTTCGAGCAACTCGCGGCCGCCGGCCCACGCCAGTTCCCAGGAGGCCAGTGTCCGGGACTTGATGCCGGAACTGTCTTCGAGCCCTTCGGCCGCCTTGCCGGCCAGCGCCGCACCGATTACCCGTCGGCCTTCCTTTTGCCAGGCGACGCGTGCCGCCGCGAGCAGGGTCGACTTGCCGGCGCCCGCAAGCCCGATGACGGCAGCGATGGCGGTATCGCCCGTGACATGCCTGATAGCATCGACCTGCTCCGGATCCAGCTGGAACGGCCTTTCCGGGTCCTGGGTCTCGACACTGCTGATTGCCTTGGACACACGCTCGCCGGCCACAATGAGCCCTCGGCGATCCGCAAGCACGCGCGCCGACTGCGCCATGTCATATTCGATGCGCAGGATGTCCCGCGTGGTGAATATCGCCGGCTCCGATATCCTCCCACTCTCGGCTTCGATCTGCTGCGGCTTCAGAAGCACCAGATCGTCCGAGGCCATGAGCCGTGCGCGGATATTGGCGAAGTCGACGGGATCGTCGACATAGCGATGCAGCGCCTTGGCGATATCGCGCTCATCGAAGGTGGAGCGTTCATTGGAAAGCTGCTTCAGCAGAAGCTCCGGATCGGCCAACAGGCGGTCGGCCATATCCTGCCGGCGGGCGAGAGCGGCCGGGGCGAAATACATCTCGATCCCCTTGCGGGCGAGCGCGGCCTTCTCTGGCCCAAGATGTTTCTGCGCGATGCCGTCGAGGCCCTGTTCGGCATAGGAGCGGCCATCGAGGCGGATCTCATGGCCGGCAAGCGCCAGATGACAATTGGCTGTCTGCGCCCAGGCGATCTTCCAGGCTTTCATTGTCTCCGTGTCGCCGGCCCATAGCTTGTAGACGATCTTACCATTCGGACGATTTGGCGTGACGACCCGCAACGGCTCTCCATTCTGACCCAGGACAGACACCTTCTTCGGCCCGAACCCCTCCTCCGTCAGAGGTCTGAGCGTCGTCATCAGGTGGATGTGAGGATTGCCGTCCTTGTCATGGAACACCCAGTCGGCAACCATGCCCTTCGACGTCAGATTGTCCTGGACGAATTCCCGCACCAGCGCGATGTTCTCGGCTCGCGTCAGCTCCTCCGGCAGCGCAATGATCAGCTCCCGCGCGAGCTGTGCGTCGGCGCGCGTCTCGAAAGCATCGACCGCATTCCACAGGACCTCGCTGGCGCCGGCGACGGATTTTCCGTCGATCGCGATCTTCAGCCAGACCGGTATACCCTCAGGAAGTGCCAGCTCCTCGTGCACGAGATCCGTTGCCCCACCCCTGTAGCTGAACGAGGTGCCGGACTGCTCGTCCATCATCCGGGCGCGATGGCGATAGGCGGCCGCCGAGACGATACTGCGTCCCGCTCCCCTGCTGATCACCTGCGCTCTGACGAACATGATCGCCACTGCCGTCTCCACATCGACCAAGCACGTCGCGACAGCGACGTATATTGCGCCCTCAAACCGATCGGACCGAAGGGCCGATACCGCTTTTCCGGTACGCGGCCACGGCTAAGACTTCCAGCTGCGACGTTTTTAGGGTGATGCAAAATAGCCTATTTTACTATCGTATAATAGTTAGTATAACCGGCGTGTTGAGGTTATTTTTGCTAAAGGAAAAAATCGCCAATGGCCGCAAAGTCAGCGATTTCTGATCTCGATGCCCAGATTGAAAAACTTCGGGAACGCAGACGATTTCTAATAGTTAAATCCGCCGAGCGCTTTGCCAAAGCCGCCACGAAGTCGGGGCTGGCGGAGATGGAGATCGCAGACGATGAGGTGGATCGGATCTTCGAAGAGATCGCCGCTCGATTTCGCAAAGAGGCAAAGAAAGGCTCTGGCGGCGCATCTGCTCCGGCGCGTCGATCAACGGATAATGGGACTGGAACGCCGGAGGCGGTTTCAAATGACGGCTGACCGCAAACGGGAGGCGCGGGAAAAATTCCTGCTCGGCGGCATCGTCGTCAAAGCAGGCCTGTCGATGGCCGACCGGGCGTTCCTGCTCGGCGGCCTGCTCGAACTGGCGCGCGTGGCGGCAGGCTCGCCGGAGTATCGGCGGCTGCGTGATATCGGCGTAGAGGCGTTCAAGACGCCTTCCCCGAATGGCGAGACAGCGTGCATCAAGGAGATGGCGGAATGGCATTGAAGGGAAAAATGCATCCGAGCCTGCTGCTCGTCCTCGTGCCGATCGCAGTGACAGCGATCACCGTCTACATCGTCGGCTGGCAGTGGTCGGGACTGGCTGCCGGCATGTCGGGCAAGGCCGAATATTGGTTTCTGCGTGCGGCGCCGATGCCCATGCTTTTGTTCGGGCCGCTCGCCGGACTGTTGGCGGTTTGGGCCTTACCGATGCACCGCCGCCGGCCGGTCGCCATGACAAGCCTGTTGTGTTTTTTGGCTGTGGTCGGCTTCTACAGCCTCAGAGAGTATGGGCGGCTAGCTCCATCGGTCGAACGTGGTGTCGTCACCTGGGACTATGCCCTGTCCTATCTCGACATGGTTGTCGTGATAGGCGCCTTATGCGGCTTCATGGCCGTCGCCGTGTCGGCCCGCATCTCCACCGTCGTTCCAGAACAGGTCAAACGGGCGCGGCGCCCGACCTTCGGCGACGCGAACTGGCTTTCGATGTCAGCGGCGGGCAAACTCTTTCCTGCCGATGGCGAGATCGTCGTTGGCGAGCGCTATCGCGTCGACAAGGAAATCGTCCATGAACTGCCGTTCGATCCGAACGATAGTTCGACATGGGGGCAAGGGGGCAAGGCCCCACTGCTCACCTACGGGCAGGATTTCGATTCCACCCATATGCTCTTCTTTGCCGGATCGGGCGGGTACAAGACCACCAGCAATGTCGTGCCGACGGCGCTGCGCTATACCGGACCGTTGATCTGCCTCGACCCTTCGACCGAGGTCGCGCCGATGGTGGTCGAGCATCGCACTCGCATTCTCAAGCGCGAGGTCATGGTGCTCGACCCGATGAACCCGATCATGGGGTTTAACGTGCTCGACGGGATCGAGACATCGAAACAGAAAGAAGAAGACATCGTCGGCGTCGCCCATATGCTGCTGTCAGAAAGCGTGCGCTTCGAAAGCTCGACCGGCTACTACTTCCAGAGCCAGGCGCACAATCTTCTGACAGGGCTGCTCGCCCATGTCATGCTGTTGCCGGAATATGCCGGAAGGCGAAACCTGCGCAGCCTGCGCCAGATCGTGTCCGAGCCCGAACCGTCGGTGCTGGCGATGCTGCGCGACATTCAGGAGAATTCCGCGTCCGCCTTTATCCGCGAAACCTTGGGTGTGTTCACCAACATGACCGAGCAGACGTTCTCCGGCGTCTATTCGACCGCGTCGAAGGATACGCAATGGCTCTCGCTCGACAGCTATGCGGCATTGGTCTGCGGCAATGCTTTCAAGTCCAGCGACATCGTCAGCGGGAGGAAGGACGTTTTTCTGAATATCCCGGCATCAATCCTGCGATCCTATCCGGGCATCGGCCGGGTGATTATCGGCGCGCTGATCAATGCGATGATCCAAGCCGATGGCGCGTTCAGGCGCCGGGCGCTCTTCATGCTCGATGAAGTCGATCTGCTCGGCTACATGCGCGTTCTGGAAGAAGCGCGTGATCGCGGCCGCAAGTACGGGATCTCCATGATGCTGATGTACCAGTCGGTCGGACAGCTGGAGCGGCATTTCGGGAAGGACGGCGCCACGTCATGGATCGACGGCTGCGCCTTCGCCTCCTATGCGGCGATCAAGGCGCTCGACACCGCCCGCAACGTGTCGGCACAATGCGGCGAGATGACAGTGGAGGTGAAGGGCAGTTCCCGCAACATCGGCTGGGATACGAAGAACAGCGCATCGCGCAAGTCGGAGAATGTCAATTTCCAGCGACGGCCGCTGATCATGCCCCATGAGATCACTCAGTCGATGCGCAAGGACGAGCAGATCATTATCGTCCAGGGCCATAGCCCGATCCGCTGCGGGCGCGCGATCTACTTCCGGCGAAAAGACATGAATGCGGCGGCGAAGGCCAACCGCTTCGTCAAACTCAACCCGTGAGGCTCAGGATTGCTCGGCGAGATCGTATTCCGCCTCGGTCGGCCATTTTGTGGCCTTCATCAATTCCAGTGCCGCGTCGATCGCCTTGCGCGCTTCGAGAAGGTTGCTATGGCGGCCCGAGGGATCGGTGTAGACGCCGCAGCCGTTCACGATGTGGCCGTTGAAGCCGTACTGCAAAACGTCCAAGGCTTTGCTTACGTGATCTTGCATTGCGGTTGTTGCGGCCGCAGCTTTCTCGACTACAGACATTAATGCGACCTCCTGGAGCCTTGATCCTGCTTATTCCTCGACAGAGAATGTAACCGGCGAATACACCAAAAGCGAGCGGCGCGGCGCGCCTATCGATCGGTTCGGCGATAGCGCTCAAACGGAACTTCGGCACCGGGCGGCGTGATCCAGTCGATAAAGAGCGCGGAGCCGAGCGCGAATGCGATGAAGCCGAGCCCCATGAGGCCGAATGCTCAGAACGGCATGCCGCAGGCGGCTTCGGGATGCGCGAATACCACGATCGATATCGGAACCATCACGATCGCCGCCAGCACCATCATGCCCGGTGAAGGGCCGAAACATGCAGAGCACGTAGCAGGCCAGATACCACGCGCTATAGAGCAACGCTCGGGCAACGCCGCAATGGATGCCAAACGGCAGCCTGACCGCGAACCGCCCCACGCGGGCAGCGGCCTTTCGGCGAGGCTCACGAGGAGTGAGGCGCAGAGAGTAAGGTCCCGTCACGATGATGCATCCCCTCGTCACCGGTCTGCAAGCACTTGTCTGGGCGATTGCCGGCGCCTCTTACTGACGAATTTAAGAGGGTCTAATCGTGAGGCGAGAGCAAGACAAGTGTCGCGGGATCGATTTTCCAGACAGAGCCGATATCAGTGGCTGGTTCCGAATTTGCCGGCTTCCTGCGAGCCTATCGGGGCCGTGATCTTCTCGCCGTTCGCCGGATTGCTGGAGTACGATAGAACGGCCACAGAGAAGAGACCCGCGTCCCTGCCGGGACGCGATCGTTTCCCGCGTCGCCGGCAGGGAGTGTCGAGGGTGAAACCCTGACAGGCAGGCGGGCCGGTCGACCCGGCCGGGCTGCCTCGTTCGCAATGAGGAAAGAACCGCCTCACGGCAGCTCCTCCTCGGTGAGTTTGGCGAATTCGGCGCGCATCGCCTCCAGCTCCGCTTCGATGCGGCGGCGTTCCCCAGTGGTCGGCGCATTGTTAAGCTCCAGCCGCAACTCCTCGAGTTCGCGCTCTATGGTGATGTGCCGTTCCAGTGTCATCGTCGTCTCCTGACGTTTGAAAAAGATGGCACGGGCTGTCATGGTGGGTTGGTGCGGGTCAAAAATCGCGTAGCGACCGGCTTGCCAGCGCGCGGAGGAACCGATTTTGTTGGAGCGGCGGCCACGCCGCGGAGGCAAAATTGGAGGGGCCGCGTGTTTTTGAGGCGGGCCAATTCGCCATGATAGACTGGGGCATCTGAGCAGACAGCTCACGTCTCGTGTGGCACCAATCAAAGCCGGCGACGGGCCTTGCCCGTCGCCGGGAGACGATCGCGCCGGGTCAGCCTACCGGCCGGCGGCACCATCCGCAGCGCGCCGGTCAATGTCGCCACTGCGGCGTACGAGTGAGGTTTCCGACCTGTCGAGAAGCTGCCAGCCCCAGGCGCCGCCGTCGTCGACCGCTGCGTCGCGCCCGCTCTCAGCAACCAGTTCGCCTACATGACACTTGACACGCCATGCGCCGAGACGCCGCGGGGGTGCGCCAGTTCCCGGAGCAAAATCTGATGCCGCCCTCATGTCCCCGTCCGTCACATCCCACGCGGAAGGGCGGCGCCTGTCGGCGTGGCCCGCACCTGATCGATTCCCGCCCTCATCACTGAAATGAATCGGTCACCCATGATCGATTCAGGAAACTCGTTGGACGCCGCTGTGGTGATGTCAGATTCTCAGGCATGGACATGTTTGAACGCGAAATGCTGCTTTACCGGATCGATCCGACGCGCAATATGGCGCGCTTCTACGCGCTTGCCGTCGAACCGGCCTTGTTCGGCGACGTGTCTCTGGTCCGGCGCTGGGGCCGGATCGGCACGGCAGGTCAGAGCAAGATCGAACTGTTCGACACGTCTGCCGAAGCGACTGCCGTTTTCTCGAAGCTCCTGCCCGTAAGCTGCACCGTGGCTATTCGCACAAGAGTGCCGCGGTTTCCGCGCAAGGGATCGTCACCCCACCAGGGGCGAAGACTGCGAAAGCAGGCTTCGTGGAGCCGGCGACGCCGGTGGAATAGAGCCCGGTCCGGCCTGCCGGATGCGCCCCACCATCTATTCGTCCAGCTCAGCCCGGTTTCAACCTTGCCTGGGCCGCTTCTCGGCGTATATACTGACACGTATATACATAAGGAGGCAATGCCATGCCCCAATATGCGAAAGTGTTTCAGTCGGGAAATTCCCAGGCTATCCGATTGCCGAAGGACTTCCGCTTCGATGTCGATCAGGTAGAAGTGACGCGGGAAGGCGACGCTGTCATCCTGCGACCGCGCGCCGATCGTCGCGAGCGCTGGGCCTCATTGCGAGCAGCACTCGATCGCGGCGTCAGCGAGGATTTCGTGGCTGAAGGACGACAGCAACCCGATGAGCAGAGCAGGCCGGGCCTGGAGAACCTGTTCGAATGATTACGCATCTTCTCGATACGAACGCGGTGATCGCCTTGCTTGGTCGCAAATCCCCACTGCTTGTCGAGCGTATCATGGAAAGTGGAGAAGGTTCGATCGGGCTGTCGTCGATCGCCGCCTTCGAGCTCTATTTCGGGGCATACAAGAGCGCCAGGGTTTCCTTCAATCTCGAGACCCTACGACTGGCCATGTCCGATTTCCCGATTGTTGGCTTCGAGCGCGAGGACGGGCAACTATCCGGAGAGATCCGCGCCGATCTTGCCGCAAAGGGGAAACCGATCGGTCCCTATGACGTTCTCATTGCGGGTCAGGCCAAAGCACGGCACCTGATCCTTGTTACCAACAATGTCGGCGAATTTTCCCGGGTCGAGGGGTTGCGGGTCGAAGACTGGACGAGCCCGAGATAATCCAAGGCGAGTGCATCGGCGCCACCGGGAATTGCCCAAGTCCTCATGGAAGTGTCCTGCCGCACGCAAACGACAACAACCCGGCTCCCCGCAGAGCCGGACCTGACGAGAAAACCGGGGAAGCGAAGACCGCCCTATTCGGGCGATCGACTGCCGTTCAAGAGCTGATCGACGATATCGTCCGGAAGCGGACGGGTCGCCTCGCGGGCGTGATCGTTGACGAGGCTCCACAAGATTTCGGAGGACAACGGCATGAAATCGTAGCCTTCCGCGGCGGCGCGCAGCGCGGTCAGCGTCTCGAAGGCGCGGTATTCGGTGCCAAGCCAGAGGGCAAGGTTCTCGGCTTCTTCGTCGGGAAAAGCCTGTAGGAAGAAGGTCTGAAGCGGACGGTCGTAGCCAATGACGGCTTCGGGGTCGGATTGTCCGCGGCCAGTGACGGTGATGATATAGCGGCTCATGTCAAACTCCATCGGTTGAACGGTTTTCGGCGAGGCAGGTCCGGCCCCGCTTTTTGCGGGGCCGGTTGGCGTCTCAGGCATCGGGGTCGTTCCAGAGGATGACCTTGCGGCTGTCGTCGCCGCCGGGCGCCGGCGCTACGTTGCCGAAGATCACGCCGATCTCCGGGGCTTCCAGTTTGACCGAGAGGTATTCCTCGCCGGTGCGCTGCGAGTTGCGGTACCAGCCCGCGCCGATCTCGAAGCCGGTGCGCCGGTGGATGATCCGGTAGTCCGGAGCGACGTCGCTCGTCTTGTTGGCGTTCGGGATCAGCGCGATCGGGGCGTTGACCTTGATGGTGGCGAAGATGCCTTCCAGCGAGCCGTCGGTCTTCTGCGTCAGGGTTGCGATCGTGGTGGCCATTGTGCTGTCTCCTTCGGTTGCATCGGGAACCATTCCCGATGGCGCCAGAAGGAGGCGGCCCTCGGCCGCGGTCACCGAGCGAAAGCGAGGGCGAACCCCCTTGCGGGGTTGACCGCATAGGTCCGGGGGTTGCCTACAAAGGCGACATAGAAAGGGGATGGCTCTCGATATAACCGGAGAGCCAAGACGCACATCGACCGGCCGCCCGGTTGCCGTCCGTGCCCGCAATGCCAGCCTGCCTGGAGCCACATCCGACGATCAGGTCAGCCCCCTGCCCGACCGTCCTCGACAACACGCGGTATGGAGACGATCCTGCCAGGTCAGCCTCCACGCCCGCACCATCCGCAGTGCGCCGGTCAATGCCGATGCGCGAGTGAGGGTTCCGACCTGTCGAGAAGCTGCCAGCCCCAGGCGCCGCCGTCATCGACCGCTGCGCGCCCGCTCCCGGCAACTAGCCCGCCTGCAGGACACTTGATACGTCATGCGCGCAGACGCCCCGGCAGCGGTGGGCTTGAGTCGGACGACCTCTCAACGCTATTGAAATACTTCGCGTCAACTGTCATATATAGAGCGACAGATGACATAGGAGATGCTTAGTGGCGGTTGCGGCGGAAGTGGCCTTTCCTGAGGGAAGTGGCGGAGAATTGCAGAAGGTGGCAGCGCTGCTCGGCGGCACGCGCATCCTGTCGCGCCGACTGACGAGCGCGCTCGATGCGCATGAGCTTCTGCTACACGGCTTGCCGGCCTCCGCGGTCGATCACCTCGTCGGAAGCCTGGTCTTTATCGGCAAGACCGAATCCCTCGAAAAGGCCGTCGGCATGAGCCTCAGGACATGGCAGCGGCGCAAGGATGCGCCGTCCAAGCCGCTAAGCCAGGAGCAGAGCGGCCGCGCGTGGAAGTTCGCCGAGATTCTGGCGAAGGCAACGGATGTGCTGGGAACACAGGCAGAAGCCGAGCAATGGCTGGAGCGTCCGGCAATCGGGCTCGATCAGCGCCGTCCGATCGACCTGCTCGGGACGCCTGCCGGTGTCGAGCTGGTCGAGGACTATCTGGAACGGCTTGAATACGGCGTCTATGCATGACGCCTCTGCCGATTGCGCTCGGCGGTTCCGAGCTGATCGCATGGCGGCTCGACCAGGCTGCCTTTGCTCCGACATGGGATAGCGGCGAAGGCGCCTATCGTGTGGGCGGCCGCTGGAACAGCAAGGGGGTGCGGGCAGTCTATTGCGCCATAGACCCTTCGACCGCGATCCTCGAAGTCGCGGTTCACAAGGGATTTCGCGCTCTCGACACAGTTCCTCATGTCCTGACGGCGGCTGTCATCACCGACACCTCCGCGGTTCATATTGTCGATCCCGCCAGCGTTCCCAATCCGAACTGGCTGCGGCCCGGAATTCCAAGCGCCGGTCAACAGGCGTTCGGCGACGAGCTTCTGAGGCAACATCGCGTCATGGCGATCCCGAGCGCGGTGTCCACCTATAGCTGGAACCTCATCTTCGTCGCGAGCCAGGCTGCCGGTAGCTATTCGTTGAAGTTCCAGGAGACGTTTGCTCTTGATACCCGACTACACCCGCCAGCGCCGGCATGATCGCCAGAAATTGTGGAAAGGTGTCCACGTTTGCTCCGAATGAGGCTGGAGCAGCGTGACAGCTGGCTATCTCGATGGAAAGTATCCCGGATTCCAAACAAAAGGGAACCAGATGACAACCACCAACGAAATTGCCGACAAGATCGCCGCCGAACACGGCCTGACAAAGGTTCAGAGCAAGTCTGTCGTCGAAGCCGTATTCTCCTCCATCATGGCCGCCGCGACGTCGGGTGCGGAAACTTCCATCCCGGGATTTGGGAAGTTCAAGGTAAAGGATACGCCGGAACGCGAAGCACGCAATCCGGCAACCGGGGCGACGATCAAGGTCGCTGCCCAGAAAAAGCTGACCTTCACCCCTGCCAAAGCGCTGAAGGATGCGATGAACAAGTAATCTGGAGCCAAACCCGAACACGAGATCATGGCTCAGGAAGACGATGGCGCTCACGCGCCATCGCCACCGAAGCGCCAGACCGGGATACCGAAGCGACGGGCCTTGTCGGCGAGATTGCCGGTGATCCCCGAGCCCGGGAAAACGATGACGCCGGCGGGCATCACCGACAGCATGTCGTCGTTGCGCCGGAAGGGTGCTGCCTTGGCGTGCTTCGTCCAGTTTGGCTTGAAAGCGATTTGCGTCACCTTTCGGTTTTCGGCCCAGCACGCCGCTATGCGTTCGGCACCTTTCGGCGAGCCGCCGTGAAGGAGAATCATGTCGGGGAATTTTGCGCGCGCGCGATCGAGCGCATCCCAGATGGCCTCGTGATTGTTATGGTCCATACCGCCACCGAAGGCGATCTTGGTGCCGGCCGGGATCAGCACCTCGGTCTCGGCATGCCGGCGGGCGGAGAGGAAATCTCGGGAGTCGATCATCGCCGCGGTCATATTGGCGTGATTGACCTTCGAGCCCGTCCGCGGCCGCCATCCTGACCCGGTCTGCGCCTCGAACAGGTCGGCGGCATAATCCCGCATGAACTCGAAGGCGTTGCGGCGCTCGAGAAGCGTGATGCCTTCCGCGACATGGCGCTCAAGCCCGACGCTCTTGACCTCCGAGCCGTCCTGCTCGCGCTGGCCGGTGCGCTGGGCGTCCTCGTTGCGCTGAAGCTCGCGCTGGATGCGCTCGCCGGCGCGGTGGAAAAGGTTGACCGTCGACCAGAGAAGATCTTCGAGATCGGGCTCCAGCCGCGTGTCGCCGAGCATTTCGAACATCGCGGAGAACATCGCGGTCAGCGCAGACTGGACGACAGGCTCCTCGGGCAGTGGGCGCGGGTCCGGCTCGTCCTGGAAGGGGCGATAACCAAAGACTTGCATCTCGTAGATGAAGCAGTCGGTCGGGGAAGACGCGTGGTGGGGCTCGAAGGTGTCGTCGATGGGAAGGGTCAAGTTCATGATGGTCTCCGTCGGTTTGGGCCGCGCCTCTCGCGGCCTGACGGCGATCCCTGTCCAGGCGGCGGGCGGGCCGGAACCGCGAGCGCAGCGAAGCGGCCCAGCGCAGCGCCGGGCGGCTGAGGGAGGGTTTCTTGGCCCGCGAGGAGCGCCGGCTGCCGCTTTTCGGAACGGCCGATACGGAGTAAAGCCGGCGCGGGGAAGAAACCCGACCGACCCGCTGAAGGCCCGACAGCCGCCTGGTAAGGGTCGCCTCTCGGCAGGCCCGCAGGCGCGCCTCACCAGAACGGAGACTGGCAGGGGACCGGCGCTCCCACCAGGCCGCCCCCCGCACTCGCCCTCCCCTCACGACCGCATTACGCGGGCAAGAGGGCCTGAGCATCCTCCGGGGCGAGTTGGGCGCGGAGATTTGCGATGAGCCGGTCATGCCCAAGCCTGCGCAGGTCCTCGTTGAAGTCACCGAGTTCCGGGGTAAACACGAGTGGCAGGACGCCGAGCCACCGCGCCCGGCGGCTCAATCCCTCGATACCGTGTCGGCCGGCGGCATCCGCGTCGGCGGCAACGTATAGGCGCAGGCACCCGCTTGGCGGCCGGAAGGCGGCAAGGTGATTGGCTGTCAGCGCCGACACCATTGGCATGCCGGGCATCACGTGCGAAAGCGACAGCATGCTTTCGAGCCCCTCGCCTGCGACCATAACCGGCACGGGGCCATCGAAGGGAAAGCGGAACCGGACGGCATTGCCGAGCAGACCGCCAAGCGCTCGGCGGGGATCGTCGACCCTCGCCTTCCCTTCGCCGTCCGGGTCGAGCCAGGTGCGATGCACGCCGGTGATCTTGCCGGCGCGATCAGTCACGGCCGCGATCAGCGCCGGATAGCTGCTGGTCTTGCCGCTGACGAGATCGCGATAATAGCAGGACGGATGGAAGCGGAGCGCGCGATGCAAAGATGCGCGCAGGATGCCGCGCTGACGTAGATAGCTGTCGGCCAGCGTGCCGGAGAGCGGCTGCGTGGAACCGAACAGGCGCCTTGCACGTTCCGCAGCCGGTCTTTCGGCCGGCTGGCTGTCGAGGGTAACGTCTCTGCGGGACGACACCGGCCTGGATTGGGGTTCGTTGAGGAAACGCCGCGCCTCATCGGCAACATCGCGGAAATCGACCAGTCCGCAGGTTTCCCGCACGAGATCGAGCAGGTCGCCATATTGAGCCGCAGCCGCGTCCGTCCATCTGCCCTTGCGAGGGCCCGACAGATGGACGTAGAGCGACTTGCCCTTGCTGTTGGCGACTCGCCAACGATCCAGTAGTTGCCGGCCCTGCGGCCGGCAGAAAGATAGTGCCGGCAGACCGCTTCGGCATCGCGCGCGAGACGGTCCGCAAGTTCGGAGGCGGACAACATCGCAGTCAACCCCGGCCGGCGACATCGACGATGCGATGCCGTTCGAGGAGGCGCGACAGGACCGCCGGTCCGTCATCCGAAGCCGGGATGAAGAACCGGACTTTCCAGGCGATCATTTCGGAGAACAGACCGATGGATCTCAGCCTGTCGCGCATCCCATCGCTGAAGCCGGAGAGCTCGATCCGATAGTCGTTCATCACCCGGACACGCCGCAGCGTCATGTTGCCGGCAAGTGCTACGACCACGGAACCGCCGAGCAGCGACTGCCATACCTGCCCGGCGGTTATGACCTCCGCCTGGTCGAGCCCGAAATTCCGGCGAAGCCCGGAGAGCCCTTCCAAAGGGATCAGACG
This sequence comes from Rhizobium sp. P1_E6, assembly GCF_056405875.1. Classification (NCBI taxonomy): domain Bacteria; kingdom Pseudomonadati; phylum Pseudomonadota; class Alphaproteobacteria; order Hyphomicrobiales; family Rhizobiaceae; genus Rhizobium; species Rhizobium sp. P1_E6. The sequence goes on from NZ_JBFUBG010000009.1 coordinate 68,985, forward strand.
GCCGACGATCCTCTCGCCTTCGTCGGTTTCGAGTCGATAAACCCGGCAGTAATCCTGCGGCAGCAGTTTCCAGATCGGCAACAAGAGGCCGGAGACCACATGCATGGTCGACACGGAAAACTCCGGGAGATTGGCGATTTCGGCCGTCCAGGCGGCGGAAAAGCTCTCCTCGTCTGTTTCCTCCCAGTTCGTTTCTTCGAGCTGGCGCACCTCGAAACGGATTTCGTCCATCGGTCGGACGAGCGCAACGCGCGGTTGGACCGAGCCATCGTCGAGCATGACCGAGCGCGTCGGAAGCTGAACGGCTGGGCGGCGGGACTTGCCATTGACCATCAGCTTTGCCCAGGGGTCACATGCGGCGAGTTTTAACGCGTCGGCAAGTGCCATCGGCGTATTGCGATCCATACGCTCGATGGTCAGCAGGTGTGACTGGGCGCCGGTGACGGGATGGGTGTAGACCAGCCGACGGTCCCTCACTGTCATCCGGTCCGCTGTCAGCGTCTCCAGCCCCTTGTCATAGACACCTGCTGCAATCGCTCCCTCGATGCGGGCGGCAAGCAGTTGCTCGAATGCGTCGAACAGCAGGTTCTGCATGGCGATGGTGAGCGCCAGCATCCGGTTCAGGAAGGTATGGATCGGCGGCAGCTCGTCCTTGAGACCGCCTTCTTCCGCGGTCAGCGACAGGCCGGTGATCATCTCGAATTTTTCCAGCGCGCATCCCGCGACCCCGCCGCTGTGGATCAACTTGTAGAACTGCCGGAGCGCATCGCGGGCATACTGCGATTCGAGATTATCCTCCGAGCGGAACATCCCCTGCCCGCCGGTCTGGCGCTGCCCGCGGGTGATGGCGCCGAGCGTATCGAGACGCCGGGCGATGGTCGACAGGAAGCGTCGCTCGGCCTTGACGTTGGTGGCGATCATGCGGAATCGAGGCGGCTGCGCCTGATTGGTGCGGTGGCTGCGGCCAAGTCCCTGGATCGCCACGTCGGCGCGCCAGCCGGCTTCGAGAAGATTGTGAAGACGCAGACGCTGATTCTTCGCGCCGAGATCGGCGTGGTAGGACCGTCCCGTGCCGCCGGCTTCGGAGAAAATCAGGATCGGCTTCTCGTCGTCCATGAAGGCCCGGGTCTCTTCAAGATTGGCACTGCCCGGCCGGCTTTCGACGGCAAAGCGGTCGATCGTGCCGCCGTCGTCGCGGCGGACGATGCGGCGCGTGCGGCCGGTGATCTCAGCGACGCGATCTGTGCCAAAGTGCTGAACGATCTGGTCGAGCGCGGTCGGGATCGCCGGCAGGCTACCGACCCGTTCGAGCAACGCGTCCCGGCAAGCGACAGCTTCCCGGCACAGGACGGCATTGCCGTCGGCGTCGTAAACCGGCCGGGACAGGAGATTGCCTTCGGCGTCGGAATATTCCTCGAAGAGCTGAGTCGGGAAGGAATGGTTGAGATATTCGGCAACGATCTCGCGCGGCGTGACGTCGACCTGGATATCACCCCACTCCTCGGTCGGTATTTCCGCGAGCCGGCGCTCGGTCAGGGACTGGCCGGTTGAGATGATCTGGACGATCGCCGCATGCCCCTCCTCGACGTCCCCTGTCGTCGCGTCGATCAGCGCCGGCGTTTTCATGCCGGTGAGCAAGTGATTGAAAAATCTCTGCTTCGAGCTCTCGAAGGCCGAGCGGGCCGCGGCCTTGGCATTTTTGTTGCGCGTGGTGCTGTTGCTGATAATACCGGAGGCTTCGAGCGCCGCGTCGAGATTGTTGTGAATGACCTGGAACGCCTCGGCGTAGGAATCGTAGATGCGGACTTGCTCCTCGGTCAGCTCGTGTTCGAGAATGTCATATTCGACGCCCTCGAAGGACAGCGACCGGGAGGCGTAAAGGCCCATCGCCTTGAGATCGCGTGCGAGCACTTCCATCGTCGCCACCCCACCGTCTTCGATTGCGGCAATGAACTCCGATCTGGTCGAGAAAGGAAAATCGCTGCTGCCCCAGAGACCGAGGCGCTCGGCATAGGCCAGCGACTCCACCTCGGACGCGCCGGTGGCTGAAACGTAGACTACACGGGCATCAGGCAGAGCGCGCTGAAGGCGAAGACCGGCACGGCCCTGTTGCGAGGCTGCCTTTTCGCCGCGCTCGGACTTGCCACCGGCGGCGTTCGCCATCGAATGCCCCTCATCGAAAATGACGGCTCCGTCAAAATCGCCTCCCAACCAATCGACGATCTGCTGGACGCGCGAACGCTTGCCTTCGCGGTCGTCGGTGCGTAGCGTGGCGAAGGTGACGAAGAGGATGCCTTCGTCGAGCTTGATCGGTTTGCCCTGGCGGAAGCGCGACAGCGGCGTGACCAGTAGCTTTTCCTGCCCGAGCGCGCTCCAGTCGCGCTGGGCATCCTCGATCAGGGTCTCCGATTTGGAAATCCACAGATGCCGGCGACGACCCTTGAGCCAGTTGTCGAGGATAATACCGGCCGCCTGGCGACCTTTGCCGGCGCCAGTGCCGTCTCCGAGGAACCAGCCACGACGAAAGCGGACAGCGCCCTCTTCGTCCGGCTTGACGGCTTTCAGGTTGTCGAAGGTGGTATCGACGGACCAGTGGCCGGTGAGATAACCGGTATGGGCCTCACCGGCATAGATTACGCTCTCAAGCTGGGCATCGGAGAGGTCGCCGTCAATGACGATGCGCTTGGGCAGATGCGGACGATAGGTCGGCTTGGGAGGCGCGACGGAAGCCATGGCCACGGATTCGACCAGCTTGTCAGGATGCGGTTTGGTGTCCGGAATGCGGATCGTCCGCAGCTGGTAAGGTTCGTAGATCCCATCGGCAACATCGGAGCGGGCGTTCGTCGCGCCGTCGCGCAGCTCGTAGGAGAGCTCGAGGACATCGTCGGTCGGAGCTGGCAGCTGAGAAACCGGGCGCGGCACATGAGCAACGGTCGAGGGGCGGTTCGCCGAAGCCGCCGCCGCGGGACGCATGGTGTCGGCAGTTTTGCGCATGGCCATCTTCGCCGCACAGGCACTTGAGGTTCCGTTGGAATGCGTGCCGATGGAGTTCGGCGCGGTCGAAGGCGAGCGAGGCGGAAGGCCGCAGATCCATGACAGTAATGTTTCTGGATCGGGAGCGACGCCGTGGGAGGCAATGAAGTTTGCCGGATCGGCGGCCGCTATCTTGTCGATCACCGTCAGCCTCGTTTCCATCGTCGTGCCGTGCCGGGCGTAGGCAGAACCATCGATCGCCGCGCTGAACAGAACCGTGCCACGTTCCCGCAGGCGGACGAAGGCGTCGCGCCATTTGGGATTGTCGGGAGAGAGACTTGAGCCGGTGATCGCCACCAGCCTGCCGCCAGGGGCGAGCCGCGCGAAGGCGGAGGCGAGATGGCGCCATGCGGCGGCGGTCATGCGGCCCTCCACGTGAACGCCGGCGGAAAACGGCGGGTTCATCAAGACGACAGACGGACGCACCGAGCGGTCGAGATGGTCGTCGATGTGGGCGGCATCGTGCTGCGACACGATCGATCCGGAGAAAAGCTGCTCCAGAAGACCGCGACGGACCGGTGCATATTCGTTGAGAGAAAGGCGCGCACGCGCGAGCTCGGCGAAGATCGCCATCAGGCCGGTCCCGGCGGAGGGTTCGAGTACCATGTCGTCCGCCATGATTCCGGCTGCGTGAGCCGCGATAAAGCCAAGCGGTATCGGCGTCGAGAATTGCTGGAGCTGCTGGCTTTCCTCCGAGCGCCGCGTGTGGGTCGGGATCAAGCCGGCCACCTTGGTCAGCATCGAGAGCGTCGCCTGCGGTGCTTTCGCGCGGGCGGCGATGGCAGCGCCGAACTTGCGCAGGAACAGGACCTGCGCCACTTCGGCCGCCTCGTAAGCGTCTTTCCAGAACCAGAAACCTTCAGCATCCGAGCCGCCAAAGCTATCACTCAGAATAGTGCGAAGATCGGTTGCGACGATCGGCTGGCCAAGTTCGAGAAACGGAAGAAGCGCGCGGCCGGCAGTGATAATTGCTGCGGCGCGGCCGATGGGAACAAGCGAGGTGGCGGCCGCGTTCGCGGCACTGGGCGTGATCACGTTCATAGGGAAGTCCTGTCGAGAGCGGCAAAGGATCGGCCCGCCCGGACGCTCTCCAAGCCCCAGCAAGCCGCCTCTTTCCGGCCCCTTTCTCCCTCTCCCGTGGCAGCGAACAATTGCTGGAACGCCCGACGGCCTGCTGGGCAAAACCGCCTTCATTTTACTATCGGCTCCCAAAATTCATGCCCATCAGTTCCAATCAACAAATTGTCGACTTCCAATTATCATGCTCGATAGTTCCAATTTTCAAAGAATTGGGAATGGGCATGTACACGCAGTTTACGGAACGCGGGGCAGAGGAAGTGCCGTCGGATACGCCTGTGGTGTCGATGCCGCGCCGAAGCAGGTAACCTCGAACACAGCCCGCAGATGCCGTCGCTCCGCCGGAGGGAGTTGCGCCGTCTGGTGCTCCACGACAGCGAAACCCCTCCGGTCAGCGCTCTGCTGTTGTCAAGCGCGAGACGCAGCCCGTCTCGCCAAAAGGGGATCGACCAACATGTCTTGGAGGATGCTTGCCTCCAAATGGAGCCGCGGCCGCTCCGCGACGTCGCTCCATCGTCTTCCCTTCGCCGTCTCGCGAGCAGAATGGAAACTCCCGCCGTGCAGGTCGCAACGGCGTCCAGATGTTTTACTGACTAATTTAAGATAGTAAAAAAGACAGTCGCTGTATAGATTCGATGGCAGACATGGGAGAACAAGGATGCGGAAATTCACGATCGGTGACCGGGTGCTTGAGGAATCGACGCCTGAATTGCAGGGATTTCTCGCTCAGGCCTACGAGCAGCGACTGCGGCCGATGTGCATGTGCAAGGAGCCGCAGGCGCCGATGTATATCGCGCGTGTTGAAGACCAGTATCTCATCAAGCGGATGCCGCTGTCGGGACGCGATCATGATCCTGTCTGCCCCTCCTATGAGCCTCCCTACGAGCTTTCTGGCCTTGGGCCGCTGATCGGCAGCGCGATCCTGATCGACGAGAATGGCAAGACTGACCTTAAGCTGGACTTTTCACTGACGAAGCGCGGGCCTCGCGCCGCAGCCGGCCAGCCGGCAGAAGCGTCTGAACACGGCATCCGCAACGAACCGCGGAAATTGTCGCTGCGGGCAATGCTGCACTATTTCTGGGAGGCAGGCGAATTGACAGAATGGCGTTCGACCTGGTCTGGCAAGCGCGGCTGGGGTCGCGTGCGCGCAAATCTTCTCAATGCGGCCGCGCAGATGACGGCAAGAGGCGCTAGCCTGGGCGACATGCTTTTCATACCGGAAGTGTTTCATCCCGAGGACAAGGACGGGATCGCCGCCCGGCGTGCGGCGGCGTTCAAGGGTTTACAGGCCGCGGGCTCGGGTCCGCGCAAACTGATGATGATCGTGGCCGAAGTGAAGGAGTTTTCAGCCGCGCGTGAAGGACAGAGGATCGTCGTCCGGCACATGCCCTTTCCGCTGATGATCGAGGAGGGCACATGGAGACGGCTCGCTGCGTGCTTTGAGACAGAACTCGAACTGTGGCGCTCGAACGAGGTGTTCCATCTGATTGTCATCGCCACCTTTGGCATTTCAGCCGCCGGCATTGCCGCAGGTGAAGAGGTCGCGCTGATGGTGGTCAACGAGCACTGGCTGCCGTTCGAGAATATTCATGAGCTGCGGCTTCTGGAAAAGGTGAGTCGCCTCAAGCGAAAGAGCGTCAAAGGATTGCGTTTCAACCTGCCACGCGATGCACCGATCGTGTCGGTGACATTGCCGGAACAGAAACCCGCTCCCATTGCGATGTTCATCGTGCCGGCGAGCGCCGGAGAGGATTATGAACAGGCGCTTTCGGAGATGATCGAGGCGCGGCCCGAGATCACACCCTGGGTCTGGCGAATAGCCAAAGGCGAAATCCCAAGGCTACCTTGATCTGATTCTGGTCTCGAGTGTGGTCATGATGTTTCCTTTCTGGAACCTCCAAAGGCCCGGCTCGACGGCCGGGCCTTGAAGGGGATGGAGAAGGGTTGGTGGCGTGCGGTCAGGCAGCGCTTTCGAGGAGTTTCTTCGCTTTGCCTTCGAGTTCGAGCCGCGTGTCTTGATGCGGCTTTCCCCGCGCCAGCGCGGTGATACCCTGAACAAAGTCAAAAATGCTCTCGGGCGGCCTCCCCTCCTCGCTGAGAACGGTCTCGATGATCTTGCCGGTTTCAGCCTTCGAGAAGCCGCGCTTGCGCAGGAACTCCAAGCGATCGTCTTCGTTTCGGGCGACGATGCGTTCACGGGCGGCACGAATGCCGGCGACGAATGGCGCGGGCGAGGAATTGGCGAAATTCGTCAACGCCGGCGCCGCTTCGTGGGCGAAACGCTGGCTCGCGAATTTTGAGTGACGGATGGTGATTTCTTCGAAATTTTCGGTCCCCCAGAGATTCCTGTTGGCGCACACTGCCCGCAGGTAAAAGCTTGCAATTCCTAGGGTTTTCGAACCCACCTCGCTGTTCCAGGCATAGAAGCCGCGGAAATACAAATCAGGTTCGCCGGTAGGCAGTCGTCCGGCTTCGATCGGGTGGGTGTCATCGCAAAGAAAGACGAAGACATCGTGATCGCTGGCGTAGAGCGTCGTCGTATCCTTCGTGATGTCGACGAAAGGATTGTGGGTCATCGCAGACCAGTCGAGCAGACCGGGAACTTTCCAGATCGTGTCGCCTGTGCCATTGCCAGCAATGTTCATGATCGCAGCGATCAAATCCTTATCCCAGATCCGGCCGTATTCAGGACCGGTCACCGCTCGTAACTCAAGGCGACCATCGTCCATCTCCAGGGTTTTGACCATTTCGGCGTTATGATTGAGAAGCCCGTGCTGGAGGTTGATCGCCGCCAGCGGCGCGGGTAGCTGGCGCATATAGCTCGCAGGTGCGCCAACCAGGCCGCAGAGCTGACCGTAGCTCCAGTGCGTCGGTGCAAGCGGTTCGCGACCGCCGGGAACAATCAAGGACAAGCGTTCGGCATTGTCGCGGGTTGCCTCGACGCGGATTTCGGCGGCCTCGACCGTGCGGACGCGAGCGCGTTCGGTTCTCGCGCTGACGGCGCAATGAAGATCGCAGAGCGACAGATAGCGCTCGTCGTCGGGACGCAAAAACCACTCTGACGAAACACGACCGATACGTTCGCCGCGGGATATATCGACCTTGAATCCAGATGATACCGGTGGCGGGTAGGAAATCATGGTGTTCATGATGAAGTCTCCTGAAACGAAAGAGCCCGGCTGACCGCTCTTGCGACAGCCGGGCTGGTGAGATGGACGATGAATTACGGACGCAAAACCCGACTGACAGGGCAATCCGGGCTGGACGACAAACAAGCGCGCCGCCTGAGGGCGACGCGGCGCACTGATCAATCGATTGCCTGGAAGATCTCCGCGGCTTCGGGGTGGTCAGCCGAATAGGCGTAAAGGCGGCCATAACCTTCCGAGAGGTGCTCGGATTGATGCTGGAAGGAGAGATGCGAGAAGGCAAAAAGCGTCGCGATAATCCCTGCAGGCTCGGCAGAAACCTTCCCCTGAAAGCCGGTGATCGCGCCGGTGATCCTGAAACGCGATTTGGATCGCGGAGCCAAAAACAGCGGCTTGCCCTCATGTTCATAGAAATCCCAGAAACCCCCGCCATAATCGAGGGGGCTGAGCTGCTCCATGAGGCTGTAAACCGCGTTCTCACCGATGATCAAAAGCGAGCGCCCGAACAGCGTGGGCAGGAATTTCAGGCGGCGCTCGTCAGGAACGATGGAGGCGGCTTGGGGAGGAACTTCGGATATCGACATCGATCTTTCTCCAGAGAGGCAACAGGGTTGAGGCCGGGCGGCTCTCTCTCTACCGACCGGCTTGCCCCTCTCCCCGGCCCGGCTCTCCCTTTTGGCTGACCGCACCCGTCCCCCTTTGCCGGCCGCGCAGGAAGAAGTTGCGGACGGCGGTCGTCGCAATGTCGGCAGGTTATAGGTCAGTTCAATTGTATAGACGGGCATGATGGCGCCCCTGAAAACAGAGAAGCCCGGCGCAGCGGCCGGGCTTCTTGAGCGAGGGTTTGGGTTGGTTATTCGGCGGCCTCAAGATGTTCGTCGTCGTCCCCGATCGGGTCGGTGACCGTTTCTCCAGCTTCCGTCAGGAAGGCTGGCAGATCGACCGCGGCTTCGGCGATATTGTCCTCGACAATGGCGTCGATCGCCGCAGCATCGATCTCTGCCTCCGCGAGGCGTTGATCGATCGGGAGCCGCAGCACTTCGGGGAGCCATCCGCTACCTTCCAGAAGCCGGGCGGCTTCGCGCGCCATGTCGGGCTTCTTCAGATGACCGATGAGTTGCGCCGACTGTTCGCCCTTCGCCTCGCGGACCGCTTGCAGGATATACGCTTTGGTCACGCGGCCGAGATAGTTGTCGACCGTCGGCATCCAGCCGGCCGCGACCATGCCGAAGCCGAGCGAATGGGCAAGCTGCCTGGCGTGGACATTTTCCTTGGTGCGCCGGTTCCACGCCTGCACGGTTGTGTTCACCGACAGCGAGACGCAATGGGCAAACAGCGCCATGCGGCTATCCTGGTCGAGCGCGGTCAGATAGTTCCAGACCTCGTCGGCGTTGCCGGGAAGATCATAGCCCCAGGCTTCCTGCCGCTGTTCGATCTCCTTTGCCCAGACCGTGTCGCCGAGCCCCTGCGTCTGGCCGAACAGAGTGTGCTGGAGCGTGATCTCCAGGCACGAGTCAGCCTCGTATCTGTAGAAGATTTTCAGGACCGCGACATGAAGAGCGGCGATGAAGGCCACCACGGGATCGTTCGCCAGCGCATTGCGCAGCGCAACGGTACGGGCGGCCGTTAGATCTTCGATGACGCGGTCGGAGAGCGGACGAACCCTGCCGTCGTCCTCTTCCGGTTCTTCGGCGCCGACAGGCTTGCCGTTGATGGAGATGCCGCCGTTCACCGAGACCACCACGGCATCATTATCGCTTTGACCATCACCGGCGCCGTTGTCGGTATTTCCGCTTTCCGGCTCGGCGACGGGTTCGTCTTCGGGCCGGACGAAACCGCGTTCGATCTTCAGTTCACCATTGGCGGCGAGCGAGACGAAGGCGCCGCCGCGGGCAACGTCTTCCGGATCGAAGACGTAGGGCCGGTCGTTCAAAGCATCCAGCTCGTTGCCGAGTTCCTCCAGCCGCATCTCGGTTTCCTCGGAATGGTCCTCCGACTCTGCGTATTCTGTGTCGAGCCTGTCGTATTCCGCCTTCAATGCACCATGCCGCGCAAGCTCTTCCTCGCTATATTCGGCGCGTTCGCCGTAGAAGCGGCGAAGACCGGAGGTGTGGCCGTAGGAGAAGTCGAAGGCTGCGTCGACCCACTTCCAACCCTCTTCGGCTTTCAGTGCTTCGGCCTGAGAGGTCAGCTTTTCGAGCACGAGCTTTTCGAGAAGCGCCGGATCCTGTAGCCATCCGCCATTGTCCTGCTCGAACAGGTCGCGCATGACGATACCGCCGGCTGCCTCATAGACGTCAATTCCAACATAGACGGCGCGGCGGTCGGAGGCCCGGACTGCGGTTTCGGTCAACATCCGGCGGATATAGTAGGCATCCTGATTGTGCGACCGCGAGATCATGTCCCAGACCTGGTCCTGCCGAACGTGATCATTGGTGATCGAGAACGCCATGACTTGCCCGAGCTTCATGTCGTCATTGGCGTAGAGTTCGAGGATACGCGACGAGACTGAAGCCAGCCGCAGGCGCTGCTTCACCGTTGCGACCGACATATGGAAGCGGGCAGCGATCTCTTCCTCGTCGAGCCCCTGTTCGCGGAGCGTCATGACGGCCCGGAATTCGTCCAGCGGGTGAAGATCGACGCGCTTGACGTTCTCGGCAAGCGAATCCTCCACTTCGAGGGTATCGCCCTTGCTCACGATGCAGGGAATGGCCGCCGTCCTCGACAGTTTCTTCTGTGCGACCAGCAGCTCCAGTGCGCGATAGCGGCGACCGCCCGCCGGAATACGATAGATGCCGGTCTCATTACCGTCTCCATCGACTTCGGCGCGGACGTTGAGGCTGGTCAGCAGCCCGCGATGGGCAATGTCCTCGGCAAGTTCCTCGATCGAAACCCCCGCCTTGGTCTTGCGCACGTTCTGCTGGCTGAGAACGAGCTTGTTGAAAGGAATGTCACGTCCAGCGTTGAGCGTGATTTTCTGGATGGCCTGTGCCATTTCGTTTCTCCGTGGCGGGCTTGCCGGAGCCTCTCTCCGACAACCTCAACCCGCCACGAACACCCCTCCCCCTCTCCCTCCAGCCACACCCACCGCTCTTACCGTTTGCGACCGGCATTGCCATGACCCTTGAGTCCGGTGTGCCAGAAGCAGCCGTGGGGACGCATGAACCCCTGATATTACTCGCTCGCCATCATTTCCTCTTGAGTCATGATGTCGGTGTCCATAAGAAGGCGCGGTTCGGAAAATCTCCGGTTTCGTTGCTCACTCAGCAGGTACGGGGTTCTTGGCGCCCCAGCCTTCCTCGATATAAACGTGCATTTTCGGAATGGCGGAGTCGTTTCCAATCCATCGGAAATCGCGGTCAGGCGAAACACTCATCAGCACGGCGTCATGCGCGTAGCTGCGGCGCGCCAACTGATCCAGCAAGCCCCGCCCCTTCCAGAGTTCGGGCACGACAGCTGCTTCGTATATCGATGCGATGAAGTCGTGATCCAGTGCCGCCTCCGTCGGCGACAACAACACAGCGAATAAAGCGCAGAATGGATCGAGCCAACCAAAGTTCTAGTCAGATGAAGGTAGCCAGCGCGAAGCCGGCGCGCACTACCATCGCCGCGATCGTCGCCGCTTTTGTCCTGGATGAACGGCTGACGGCCATGCAGTGGACTTCGATCGGACTGGATGCGCGATGTCGACAAAAACACCAGGGGAAGACCGTTAGCCGCATTTCCGTCCCCAAGATGGCGACACTATTCGAAACGGCATAGAGCATCGTGGTCAAGGTGCGAGCTGACAGCGCTCATCTCACGCCAGCCCCTCGACCAGGATTTGCACAGGCCGGAGAATGCGGAGTTGTTGGACCTTCTGACGACGGATCCCTAAACGGAGGCGGCTTGTGTCAAAGGACCGGCTACTCTGCCGCAATCCCGCCAAGCCTCGATGCCGACTGGATCGTCGCCAGATCGTGCAGCCGGACACCTGGGTAAACCTTTCTGGCGATATCGATCAAATGCTGATGATGGGTAAGGTAGATCACTTGCCCGTGCCCGGCCATCTCTGAAAACAATCGGAAGGCCTCCTCGGCGCGGAAGTCATCGAATGTTTCCATGATGTCGTCTGCGATGAAAGGAATGGGAGCACGGTTGGCCACGAACTCGTGATACCCGGCCACCCGCAGCGCAAGATAGAGCTGGAAGCGCGCGCCCTTGGATAGTTCGTCGGCGGCCTTCGAACCTCCGCTCGCAGATATCGCGATCAGGATTTCGCCATCCTTACCGGGTTGCGCGGCGACACCTGTGTAGGCTCCGCGGCTGATGATCCGGAAAGCCTCCGAGGCTCTTGTCATCATCCCACTTCGATGGCGGTCCCTGTAGAGCCTCAATGCTTGCTCGGCAGCGGTTATCCCCGCGCGAAGCTCTAGGTAACGACCGGCTCGCTCCTCGATCTCCAGCAAAATGGTGCGTCGCTGCTCTTCGATTTCCGCGACGACGGAGTCCCCTCCGATCGCATCGAGTGCCTTCTGCATAGTGGACCGCTCATGGAAGACGTCGTGACATTTTCTGTCCTGGTCTTCCAGGATTGGTGTCAACAGTGCGAGTTGACCTTCCAAGTCCTCTCTATCCGCCGATGCGAGCCGTTCTTCGACGTCGGCGATGTCGTTCGCAACACTGATCTCGACCAGCTCCTGTTCCAGCTCGGCTGTGGAATTCCGCAGTGCCTGCCGTTTCGACGACAGCTCAATGAAGGTTTCGACTTCGTCCAGGGTGGTGCAGCCGAAGAACGCTGTCATCTTCCCTATCTGGATACCGAGTACGTCCTTGCCGACCAGAATTGCACGCTTTTCCTGGTGCTTCTTATCGCGATCACGCGCGAGCTTTTCCCGCTGCTCCTGGCTTCGCTCGGCCGCCTTGACCCTGTCTGAGATCATCCGCGTAAGCTCGGTGAGGGAGGCGGATTTCTGGATTTCCAGTCTATCGCACAGCTCGAAGACCGCAGCTTCGAACAGGGCGCTATCCTTCTCCATTTTCTGGATTCGATCGACCAAGCCGTCTCTGGCTTCGATCGCGGACGCGAGCTTCTCGAGAACGTGGAGGATTCCGTTGACTGCATCGACCTTCGGAAATGCGGATGCCTCCCCCAGCCAGCAACCGCTGCACAGTTCGGACCAGCTTGAGTCCCATTCGTGCGCGGCTTTCAGTGCATCGTTCATCGCGCGTCTGCGAGCGACGCTATCTTCTTTCAGTCGCTCCAGACGGTCTGCCTGATCCATGGCTAGGTAGAAGGCATCCAGTCCTTCCTCGGCGACGGCAAACAGCGTTGCAAGATCGGCGTCGCTGCTGACCGTCAGTCCTGCTCCCTCGACGGCGGCAAGCAACTGTTTCTTCGATTGGTGAGCCCTATCCTGAATATCTGCGACTTCTTGATCGATGGCCGACATGTCGTCCCGGGCTCTCACCGCGACGGTTCTCCTGCGCAGCCATTCTTCCAGCTCTGTCGGATCAATGCCGAAATCGGCGCTGCAAGAAATCGACGCGAACGTTGCGGACATCTCGCTTCCGAGCTCCGAAAGTGAACGTGCGGCCTGTTCAATGCGCTCGTGGGCTGCTTCGATATCAGAACCCGCGGAAGCTCGGGTCAGCATCAACTGCGCCAACTTGCTGGCTTCCGCGAAGTGCAGAAGCCGCTGCGAAACGAGTTGATCGTCGGCTCTCATGGCATGTTCGAAAGCGTCAGCCGATTGTGCGTCCATGATCTGGCGATGCGAAATCCATGCCTTCTCACGAGCGGCCCGGCTCGCCGCGACCGAAGGTTCATCGATCTCCCCTGCCCGCGCGCGCAGGACGTTGATCTCCGCGTCCATCCGCTTAGCGTGCGGCTCCAGCCGCGCGAGTTCGGAGCGCGCCGTCTTCGAACGGTCCCGGTCCTCCCTGTATCGTGTTTTCCAATCGTCCAGCTTTGCGCCCGACGGTAGACTCATGGCCGCGAGGTCGGCCGGATTACCGCGCCAAGGGGCAAGCTGCGCCAGGCTTTCCGCCAATACGACATTCGCGTTTTCGCGTCGCCGCATCAGGGAACGGAGCGCAACCTCGTCGTCAGATTTCGGCAGCGCTTTGACTGTCACGGAAAGAATCTCGAACGCCTTGATCCGCGCCGGAGAACGGAATTCCTCGAAGCGGGAGATGTTTTCGTCTTCCTCCTGAAGTGCGCGCTCAGCTCGGGTAAGTTCTTCTGCGGCAGAGGTCCGGCGAGCGTCGATACCCGATTTGGAGCTTATGAGCGCTCTAAACTTGCCAACGGTGGCTGCATCCAGGACGAGCCGCGCTGGCATTTTTTCGTTGGTTTTGCCAAGCTGCAGGAGAAGGGTTTCGACTGAGAGCTCCGCAACCCGACCACGAAGCTTTGGGATGTCGGCCTGTGCCGTAAGATATCTTGGCTCCAGCGTTTTCGTAAGATCTCCGACGCGCGCCGCAAGGCCGAGAGCAAGGGCGTCATCAGTGATCTCGCCGATCTCGTATTCGATCTCCGCGACGGTGCGGGCAACCTCGTCCAGCTTGACGCGGATTTCRATTTCGTCCTTGCGGATCACCGGGAGCTCGAGCTTCCACGATCCCGGCGGATCGGACACGGACTCAAGGGCGTCGAGCTGTCCTCGAAGCCCGGTAATCCTCCGCATCGTCGGAAGCGCACGAAGGATACGGTTGATCTCGTCAGCTCGCCGCTGGGTGTTCGCGCGCTCGACTAATGCCTGATCGTAGAGTCCGTCCAGGCGATGCAGTTCAGCCAACCTTTTACGATACTCGGTGGCCTGGAGGTCGAGAGCCTCGCGTTTATGCTTCAGCTCAGTCAATCGTGCCTTGAGATCGCTCAGTTGGCTACTGCGTCCACGAAATTTGTAAAAGCTATCCGCATCGCCGCGGATCGCCACGAGTTGACGGCTGAGATCGGAAAGGCCCGCGCTGGCAGAGAAAAGCAGTTCGCCGAGATCGCCCTTGCTTGCAAGGATGTTCTCGCCACCTTTTTCGAGCGTAATGTCGTCCAGCGAGAACATCGTCGAGAACGCTTCGCGGTCGATCCCGCCAAGGTCGGCCCTTATCTCCGTGTCGGCCAGACTGCGTTCCTCGCGATCGAGCAGGCTGTTCTGCGGCCGTTTGATGCGAACGAAGTCTCTGTCCTGACCTGCCACGTGAACGTTCGCCCCTATACGCATGGTATTGTAGGGATGCAGGAACCCGTATTTCGTCGTATTGCCGATCCCGAAGATCAGGTCGAGGATCGCATCGAGCGTGGTTGATTTCCCCGCCTCGTTCGGACCGTAGATGACGTGGAGGTCGGGCGATCCGACCCGACACGATCCGAAATCGATGACGGCGTCGGTGAACTTGCCATAACGCGTGAGGTCGAGGCGATTGATGCGCACACTACTCTCCTTCGCTTCCACGCAAACGCGCCAAGACCTGCGACACACCGTCTTGGGCGGATTGCGCTAGGAGGTTTTCGAAAGACGCCTCGTCCTTGCCGAAGATATCCCGGAGTTCTGCCGGGAGCTGACCCCGCAGTTCATCGGCGATCGAGCGTACCTCCTCGCGAAATTCGGTCGAGCCGTGGACCTCGCTGTCGATGATCGCGGCAAGTTCATCCAACGCACCCGGTCGTGCATCCGGTCGCAGGGGCGCAACTGGGTATGTCACGACTTTTTCGATCCAGACATTCCCGATTGCCGCACCGTGCGTGTCTAGCTCAGCCCGCAGGAGATCGGTATCCCGTCGAATACGCCAGGCGAGTTCGCTCGACCCGGTGACTTCGATTCGCGCGACAAGATGGTCGGCCGAGACCGCGGAAGAAAAGTCTTCCAATCTGCCTTTGGCTTGAAGGATCACATCCTTCCAGTCACCTGCTTTGGATATGTTCACGACCAGTCTCCCGAACTGGGCGACGGCTGTCTGGCGCTCCTCGATGAGGATCGAGCGGTCATCTTTAATTGTCACCAGGGAGACGGATTTGGGACCATCCTCGTTTATATCACGCCCCTGAGGTATGCCGGGCATGACAATCGCGCAAGACACATCTTCAACTGACGACCTCTTGTGAATGTGGCCAAGAGCCCAATACCGGAACCCTGCTTGCCGTAGATCGGGGACGCTGCACGGGGCATATAGATCGTGCCCCGCCGAGCCTCCGAGACTGGTATGCATGATCCCGATGTTCACTGCGTCCGGAACAGGAAGGGCATAGTGTCGAAGGAGGCTTTCGGGCGCTTGCGGCTTGGCAAAGCTCAGTCCGTGTATTGCGACGGGGAAATGGCCCGGTGCGCGGTCGATGGCGATGGCTTCAGCCACGGCATCGAACACCTTGACCGTCTCCGGCATTACAAGTTCGGCAGTGATTTTAGAAAGCGCATCATGGTTGCCGCGGATGATGAACGCCCTGATGCCTGCCTGGTGCAGGCGCGCAAGCTGCTCGGCTAGGAACCGCGCCGTCTTCATCGACGTTTGGTCGCCATCGTAGAGATCGCCGGCGATGACCAACGCGTCTACTTGTTCCTCTAGACAAAGATCGATGATCCGAACAAACGAACGCCGGGTCGCCAGGCCAATCAGTTGGGCAAGCTCGGCATTACGTAGGGCCAGCGTTCTCAGCGGGGAATCGAGATGAATGTCGGCGGTGTGGATGAAACGATAGACCAATGCAGAGCCTCATCTGTTGGTCGATTTTCGTAGCCATTCCCACGCGTCCGCGCCAGCTAATATTCTTGTTTTGTTCTTGTATCCACAGTAAATTACTCGATTTTTTTTGCGACAGCAGTCAATACGCTGGGCATCGGGTCAGGACGAGTACTTGGGCATTGACGGACAAAACGTGACGTAGAGGTCGCAATGGGAGGGCCCGGTCAGCACAAGGGCCTGGGTTTCTGCCTGCCTGTCCAGGCTAGATAGATGCTGGCAGCGTCGTCGCCTAGATTGTGACAACAACTCCACTGGCGAAAGAAGAAAATGAACTCTCGTCCGGGTATCTCCGCGGATTGCAGATATCCTCGGGTCTTCGATCATGTAATCCCGGCGGCGATGGATTTGGCCGGGGTACGCGAATTGAATCAGACGCGATTGTCCACAATCAAACCGCAGCCCGAGTATTCCTCCGAATACCTCAAGTATTTCAGCGCCACAAACAGGACGTATTGACAACTTCAGCACTCGTGATACGAGTTATACGGCATTACACACGTACATTTCGGTTTTACAATTCAATTGAGACCCCACGCACCGAGCATTTTTATGCGCGGCGCTTGATGCTTGCTGTTCTTACCATGAGGGATCAGTAAACATGCGCGTTTTCAACTTGATATCGGGAGGCTGCATCCTCGCCGCATCACTGTTCGGGGTCACTGCGCCCGCACGAGCCTGGGGTCAATTCGGTCACCTGACGGTATGCGATCTAGCATATCGCAATTTCACCGATGCGACACGAAAGGAACTCCGCACGCTTTTTGAGATCGACAAAGGCGGCATCAACGTCGAGGGGCGCGGAAAGCTCCCCGACCGCCACTATACAAGCTTCAATCTCGGATGCCTCGAGAAGATGAGATGCCTCGCCAACATCCTGACGATCACTTCATAAACGTCGAGCGATCAACAAAGTCGATCGTAGACGGCAGTTGCCCGGCAAACGGCGAGTGCGTGCTCTCAGGTATCAAGCGAGACCTAGACATTCTCAAGGACACGTCGAAATCCAAAGAGGAAAGGGTATTTGCGCTGATGGCGATCGGCCACTGGGTCGGCGACATTCACCAGCCCCTACATATCTCGTTTGCCAATGACCGCGGTGGAAATTGGATCGTGGTCGACCTGCAGGGAAAGTGTGGCGGAACTTCCCCGAAGCCCGACAACCTTCACGCCGTGTGGGATAATTGCCTGCTGGAATCCGGTCTGTTCGAACACGTCAGACAGCGTGCCGACTTCAAGAAAACTTGGGGAAAGCGTACAATCACCTATCGCGCCGTAGATAGTCTTCAGGCGAACACGACGCTTACCGCCGAAAAGGGCATCGTCGGCGGAGACCCGTGGCAGTGGGCGAACGAGTCCTTTCAGATCACCCTGCGCCCCGACGTGATGTACTGCATCGAGGTTGGCGACAGCTGCCAATATTCGCAGGATCGTGTTGTCTACAAACAAGGCCAGCCAAAACGATCCGTCAACATCCGCCAGGACTACCGGGACGCTTTCAAGGACATCGCCCAAGAACGAGTGCGTCGGGCAGGGTTTCGGCTGGGACATCTGATAAACCAGGCACTCGATCCGGCGTACAGCGAGCCTGCGCAGAACTCGACGCAGCGGCCATGATGCTGAGCACGCATCGAATGGACCCCGAATATGGTTTCCATCGCCGCACTCGGTGGAGGATTCATGGTCGAGGCGAATAAACTGATCGCCCTTTTTGATCAGGCAGATTTGACCGACGTCGCAATGGAGGAATTTATGACCCAACCGGCAGTCGACATTACAAACCCAAGAACGCTCGAAGGCGCGACCGATCAGGCATCCGGGACTGGCATTTACTGGTTTACTGATGGCAGCGGAAAAATGCGTCAGTTGTTCGTACCGTACATCAAACGGGAGGACGCAGACCAGATTGCAGGCGATCTGGACACCTTGCCGCGAGGCAACGTGGACGCCTACCGATGGGTTCCCGAGAGCTTCCAGGATGGCCGCACTTTGATCCAAGCAAAATCCGGCGGCCTCTGTAGAACCGACAACGATTGCGTCAACCCCGCGTGCCGATGCATCTCCGGTGAATGCAAGAGAACGTGGTGATGTGGGTCCGCACAATATTGCTGGGCATATTCAACGCGTTACTGTTCTTGGCATTAATCGCTTATATCGGAATGACGCTCGCCTTTGCGTATGTTGTTGTGAAAGGGGCGATGACTGCAACGAGCGTTTCCGATTTCGACAAAGCGGCCATCGGCGCTTTGATAGCGGTCGTGGGAACCGGTTTAACAGCGCTCGGGGCACTTTACACCGTGAACCGGCAGGCCGAGGTTTCTTCGCGTATCGAGATGTCGCGAAAGACTTCCACTGAAGATTTGGCGAAACTCCAGCACACGTTAAGCCTACAAATTAAGACCATGGATGAAAAGTCAGACGCATCTCTAGAGCGGCTCAAACGATCACTTGACTTCAATGCGATAGCCAATCGCGAAATCATGGGCGCAGCTGCACAATACTTCTACGCGCTTCGTTCGGCAGCCATTCACAAATGGGAAGAAAAGGAACTCGACAAGGCTGAAATCCTCATGATCGCGGCAAGTAGTCACCTGCTGTATGTTTCAGATGAGGTCG
This sequence comes from Rhizobium sp. P1_E6, assembly GCF_056405875.1. Classification (NCBI taxonomy): domain Bacteria; kingdom Pseudomonadati; phylum Pseudomonadota; class Alphaproteobacteria; order Hyphomicrobiales; family Rhizobiaceae; genus Rhizobium; species Rhizobium sp. P1_E6. The sequence goes on from NZ_JBFUBG010000009.1 coordinate 87,572, forward strand.
AGCAGGATTGGTTGTCGTTTTGGCAGGAGGCGCAGTCAATCGCTCAACGTGCCAACACAAAAACCGACCTGCGAAGCAAAATGAAGAGTGTCGAAGACGATCTTTCGAGCGCGAGACCGGACGGTGAAACCTTCCGAAAGCGTTTCGCCGATTTGAAGACGCTTTCGAAGAAGGAGCTTGCGGACCGAAGCTAATTGCTCGGACCGTGCGTCAAACGAGTATTCCCCTCCAGTAACTATAGAGCGACGTGGTGGCGACCAAACACAAAGCCACTCCTGGCGATGCGCGCAACCTCGTGACCGACTTGGATTTGAACCTATCCAAGAGGACAGGCAGCATGTTCGAAAATACTACAATACGACAAAGATTGTAGCCACACACCAACCGTCGATCAGACCGCGTTATTTTTCCGCCTCGTAAGCATCCCGGTAGTAGATTTCGGTCACACGAAACCGTCCGTCGATCCGTTTGCATTGAACGATGACGTCGATCGTCATCGTCAGCATCTCGCGAATGTCGTGCCGTTCGAGGTCTCCGCCGCCTTCCGACTCCTTGACGAGCAATGTCAGCTGCTCGAAGGCAAAGCGAGCGGAGTCGGCATGGACAGTCGTGATCGAGCCGGGGTGCCCGGAGTTCACATTGCGGATGTAGTAGAAGGCCGTCCCGTCGCGAAGCTCCTGCAGCAGGATCCTGTCAGGCCGCATGCGCAGACAGGATTCGAGAAGGTCCTTGGCGCCGATTTTTGCCGTTCCCTGGCCACCTTTCGAATAGAAGAGCCGCACATGGTTCGGCTGCGGGATCACCAGCTCCGGCGTGTCCTCGATGGAGATGATCCGCTCGTTCTCCGGAATGTGCCGGATCAACGCTTTGGATAGGGTCGTCTTGCCCGATCCGGTCGCGCCGGAGATGATGATATTCTTCCGCGCCAACACCGCCTCCCTAAGGAATTGCTTGTGGGCGCCGGTCCGATAGAATTCCAATAGCCTCTGGTCCGATTGGTTGCCATCCCCTTCGGTCCGCAGGACGTCGGCGAACAAGCCGCCATGGTCGAGATCGTCGAGGCTGAGAGAGACGGACAAGGGCTTGCGGATGGTGATGCTGACGGTGCCCTTCGTCGTCGCCGGCGGGATCACGAACTGGATACGCTCATCGTCGGGCAGGGTCGCCGACAGGATCGGGTGGGTTTCATCGATCGATTGACTAGAGAAGCTTGCGACCGCTCGCGCGAGGCGCATCAACCTGTCGTAGGATAGGTCCGGCATGTCGTGGGTCTGCCATCCGTCTGCTCCTTCTGTCACGACCTTGCCGGGCCGGTTGACGATGACCTCATAGAGCGTCTTGTCGCGAAGGAACCGCGAAAGCGGCTGCAGCAATTCTCGCACCACACCGGCATCTGCAGCCTCAGTCATCTCTGCCCTACTTTGTCACAAGTGTTGAAGCCGGACGAAAGTCGCTGAGCACCGCGCGATCGTAGATGCGATTGCTTGGTTCCGTGACGCGAAGCCGGTAAACGCTGGAGAAATCGAGATCGCGCGCCACGAAGATCGAAACGAGCTCGCCTTGGTGCTTCTCGAGCGTCGGCGGAATGTTGATCGATTGCTCCACGGCGATCGCCGCGGCCTGCTGACCGGCGCCCGTCGTGTTTTGCGCCTCGACGTCGCTGTCCTGCAGCCGGCTACTAGCATAGGAGGTCGCATCGCCAACGATCGATAGCAAGATTGCGCTGCCGAAACGCTCCCACCAATGCGTGTCGACATAGCCATCGACGCCAGCACGACCAAGGGCATCGGTCGCCGGCGACGCCAGGGTGATGATCACACCCTCTGGGGTTTTCGCCCGGCTCCAGAGCACGAACAGACGTTTCTGGCCGCGACGGAGACCGCCGCGATATTCGCCGACGACCTGCGTGCCTTTTTCCATCAACACGACGCGGCCGTTGTCGGACAGGACGTCCCGGCTGATGACGCAGCTCGTGAACCCTGGCTGATCAGAAGAAAGCGCTGTCTCAAGCACGCATGGGATCGAGCTCCCCATCGCGACAATAAAATCGCGATTGCCGAGCGTGCCGGCGCGGGATCCCTGCAATTGCGTCGGCGTCAGCATGCGGTTGAAGCGCTGGTCTTCGTTCTCGCCCTGCCCGGTAAAGCTGCCAGGCGTGTTTCCCAGAGGCACGTCGTTCGAGGTGGTGTCGGTGTTCGCATCATCCTGCTGTCGTCTGGCGGTCGGCGTTTTCTCTGCACCATATGCCATGACCGGAGCGCGACGCGCTGCGTCGAGTAACTTGTCATCATCGGTGGGCGCTTTCTCGGTGACGACGGGTGTCGGAAGCTGGACCTCTCTTGGCGTCGTCACGGGCTGGACCGGCTCCTTAGCCGGCTCGAAATCCGATGTCTGACGAATGACGACCCGCTCCGGCTGAACGCTATCAGACGGCTTGTTTTGCCCGCGCATCGACCAAAGAGCGAAAGCGACAAAGGCAACGATTGCGGCGGCGACCGCGCCGCGCTTGAGGAACGGATTGTTATCGAGCCGGCGACCGGTCGACGTCTCGGCGCGCTCGCCGGGAATCCGGGTGATTTCTTCATCGGCCATGACACCTCCTATTGCGCAGCGCGGGGCTCTGTCTTGACGACACGCTCGACCGATGGTGACGTCGTATTCGTCTCGGGATTGATGCCGACGCGATCGTAGGCCTCGTTGAAGACGCAGAGGACATCGCCGCCTCTGCGCAAAATGAATTTGCGGCTGATCGCATGGACCAGCACGAGATTGCCATCGACCGACTTCGGGACCAGGCTTTCGGTGCCGTCGGAATTTTCCATATAGATCGCCGGCATTTCCTGGTTACCGACGAACGCGAAGGTCGTGACCTTGCCGTTGTCGTAGACGGCTTGTGGGTCAAGAGCCTGGGATCCTTGCGCCGAATAGCGCCAGTTGCGCGGACCATAGGCCTCGTGCAGGGAAAGGACGCGATCGGCTTCGCCTGCCTGGGCGGCCTGGACGCGGGCGGCGGATTCCAGCTTTCGCCGCTCCGCTTCATCGGCTGGATAGCGGTATTTTACATAGAAGTAGGTGTTCTGCCCGGCTTCGACGCTTCCGTCCCGGACGGTCAGCTCCATTTGGTAGCTGCGTGTCGAGCCATCGCGTCGCGTCGTCACAACTGAGATGTTGGTCACCGGCTGGTTCTCGCGGGGTTTCAGAAACAGGATGTTGCCCGCCGGTGCCACCTCCCACGTCACGCTGTTGCCCAGCGCCACATGGGCGATTTCCTCATCGGGGGCAAACTCGATCTGCACCGACGATCTGAGTGTGCCGACGATCCTGGTGATGTTATAGGGTTGGTAGTCGACGAAGCGGACGCGGCTGTCCTGTGGCGCGCTGCGCGGCGTGTCGAGGGCAAACGCCTGCGAGGAGAGCCCCACAGTCAGGGCAAGTAGAATGAGGAATTGCAATCTCAATTGATGGCCTCCGGATCGGCGCGATAGTCGCTGACGACGAAGCCCAAGGGATTGACCAGCCGGTCAGTGGAAGACATCGGAGCGTTGACATAGGAGAAGGTGAGCGTCGCCACCCAATGCGTGGTACGCACATCGTCACCGCGCGTGACGGTTCGCATGTATCGGACGGAGACCACATTGGCGTTGATCAGTGAGATCGAGATGATGTTGATCCGCGAGGTTGCGCTCCTGCCATAGATGTTCTGCGGCGAATCCGGATTGCTGCCGCGATAGACGGTCGCGAAGCGGGTCTGCTCGGGTTGCGTCGATAACAGCGCCACCGTTCGGAAATTATCCTCAGCCTCGCTCGACACGTAGCCTTCGCGGGCTCGAACATATTTGGCCGCGAAATACTTCGTCACTGCCTCGTCGTATGTGCCGGCAGTCGAGGTCAGCGCGGAGACCACATCGACGATCCCCGTTGAATTGTCGACCCGCACGACGAACGGCTCGACCGTCTTCAACGGCGTGAGACAGGCGATGGCGAAGACGGAGACGACGGCGATGATACTGGCGCAAATGGCAACACACCAGGCGATCCGGGCAGAGCGCTCAACCTGAATCAGCCGGTCCTGATCGAACCGGCGGGCTTTCTCGAAATAGTTCTTCAGACTATCCGTGCTCACCATGTCATTTGCCCTCGCAGGGACGATAGGAGCCGGCGATATCGAAATGTGTGAAGGCAACAGGTGTCACGGGGGCGGGTTGGTCTGCAAAGGAAGCAACGTGCCTCGCCGGGTCCGCGGAGATAACTCCGGTGGTCGACTGGTCCGTTTTACCATCGCTCTCCCATTGCCACATGGAGCGGTTGAGCGGCCGGCGAGAATAGCCATCACATTTTGGGAGTGGATGGGAGATCGAAGCGCAGCCGGCGAGGCTTAAGGTCAGCAAAAGCGACAAGAACATACGGATCATTTCAAAATAACCTGTCCAATTTCATGAATAGCGAGGCTGTCATTCCGCGCGGTTCGGTGTCAGCCGCCGGCCAACGGCGCGGGTCCCGCGGCCAACCGCCCTGACCGTGCGTGAGGCAGCCCAGGCCAGCGTGCTCTCGTGCGCGTCACGGGCGGCGCCATAGCCGTAGGTCAGCGATGCGCCACCGGCGGCGAGCGCCGACGCGATACCGGGCAGCTGATAGAAGACGTAGAGGGCGGCGATGCAGATAGCGCAGAGTGCGATCGGGCGCATCATGACGTCGCGGTAGCCTTCCATCGCTGTGAATGTCGTGTCGATGCAGGTGATCAACAGCGAGCCGATTGCAACGACAAGCACCTGCAGGATGACGAAGTTTACAAGCTGGCCGATCCAGGATTCGGTGAACCGGCGCGTCGGCTGGAACATGGCGAGTGCGATGAAGATCGGCCCGATCGCCAGAATGATGGCAAGCGCCAGCCGCGCGTAAAGCGAAACGATGTAGCCAATCGCAGCGACGAGGAAGCTCGCGCCGATCACCAGCATGCCGCCGACGCCGGTCACGATGTCGACCGGCCAGGAGGCGCGGGACCAGATCTCATAGGCGCATTTCTGACCCTTATCCAGCAGGCTGTCGAAGGTGGAGGCACTCGGCGCGGTCCCGGAGTTCAACGCCTGCGATATCTCGCGGGGCAGCGTATCGAAGAAGATATTGGTGACGTAGGACTGGTAGTCGCTGGCGTTCCTCACCAGCATGACGATGATCGCGAGTTTCATCGCCCGGAAAGCGAATTCGAGGATCGGCTCCTGCACGGAACCGCGAAGCACAAGGTAGCCATAGAGCACGACATAGAGCGTGAGCGCCGCGGTCAGCGGGCCGCTGATCCAATTGGTGATGTTCGAAGTCCCGGATGAAATGAAGTTCTCCAGTGGTGCCTTGAACTGCCCGTCGACGAAGCTGAACACCTCATACATTGATCAACCTCCGAGCGATTTACGCATACGTTCGAGGCGCAGCCTGCCGTCGGCGGCCTCGGCATTGCGGCAATTGGGCGTATCGTGGAGCTCGCCGGGATTGTTTCGGCATTTTCCGATGATCTTCGTCAGCGACGCCTCGTCGGCGACCGGCTCATCAACGGTGTAGACCTTCTCTGTCTGCGGGGAGCGGGAGGACAGGAGAAGCATCGCGACGCCGAAAGAAAACCACTTCATTTGAGCGCCGCTCCCATGGTGTCCATGCGCTGGCGCCAATCCTCGGCCTTGCGCTGGTCATCGACCTGCACCTGGGCCTGCTGAACCATCTGCAGGCCCTGCATGCGAAGCACGTCGGTTTGCAGGAAGGCGGTTTCGGCCTGCAGGCGCGCCTGGAGATCGGCGATGTCCTTGGCGTTGGCTGCGCTCGATATCTGCCGACGCAGCTGGTCGATGCCATCGATGCGCTTGGTGGCGACATCATAGATCTGCCGGCCGAGACTCATCTGCCCGGCGTTCTGGTTCTGGATGCGTGAAAGCTCCTGCGCGTAGAAATCGTTCGCGCTGGTTCGATAGGTGGAATTGTCCTGCAGGAATTTCGAGGCGGAGTCGGCAAAGACACCAGTTCCCGAGCCCTTGAACAGACCCTCGATGGCRTCGAAGTCCTGCGGCAGCACCTTGCGGATCGAAGGGTCGTTCAGCAAACCAGCGACATCAGCCATGTTGGTGACCTTGTTCAGCGAACCRTAGAGCTGCTGGGCCTGCTGGAGCTGCTGGTTCAGCGCGTCGAGCTGAGACTTGAGCTGCGTGATGCTCTCGATCTGCTTGGCGATCGACGTCTCGTCGATAACGGGAATGCCCTGCGCCAAGGCCAGACCGACTGCTGCCAGAAAGGCGGTCGATGCCAGACAGAGCCGGATGCTACCTTTGCGAATCATGCTTTCCTCCTTCTTTCCTGGAACACGGCAAGCCAGTCCTTGCGTCCCTCGCCGAGCTCGACGCGAATGGCGTCTGCCAACTCCACATTTGCCGTCCGCCCAGACAGGATGGCGAGCTCGTCGTCGAAGCCGTTCAGGTTCAGCTCGGCGACGACGCTGTTGTGGCCCTGCTTGACGATGAACCGACGGCTTTCGACAGACAGCTCGCGTGAAATCAGGTCGAATTCGCGTTCGGTCAGCTTGAAGCCGTCAACATAGTCGGCGCGGTCACCGCGGGGGTTGGGCAGGAAGATCTGTGTCGGGCATTGCTCGATAATCGTATGGGCGATCGGTGACACGATCGCGTCGCGCGGGCTTTGGGTCGCAAACAGCATGAGGCCGTTCTGCTTGCGGATCGTCTTCAGCTTGTTCTGGGCGAGATCGCGAAAACCTTCGTCCTGCAACGCCTTCCAGAATTCGTCGATGACGATGATGATGCGGCGACCGTCAATCAGCTGCTCGATCCGGTAAAAGAGGTAGGTCATCAGCGGCGTGCGGATTTCCTCGTTATCGAGGAAGTCGGTCATATCGTAGCCGATGAACTTGGCGCCGATCCCGATATCGTCTGCCTCGTTGTCGAACACCCAACCGAGCGGCCCTCCCCTCTCCCATCGTCTAAGCCGCGATGCGATGCCCTCAGGATCGGTGTTGTTGAGGAAAGTGCGCAATGCGCCAATGGAGCGGCGTTCGACAGGAAGGTCCGCCAGAGCGTCGACGGCCGTCGCGATGTCGCGCAGCTCGCTGACGGTCAGCTCCCGCGCGGCCGCTCCCACCAGCTTGCCGACCCAACGTGCGAGGAAGATCCTGTTCTCCGCTGTCAGGTCGAGCGCCTTCAACGGCGCGCAGCCGGTTGCAACACCGTTTCTGAGCGGAAGATAGGTGCCGCCTGCGGCGCGAACGAACAGGTCGGCGCCCCTGTCCTTGTCGAAGAAAACCATTTGGGGATCGTGCTTCTCGAGTTGCGAAAGCATGAAGTTCAGGAGCACGGTCTTACCCGCGCCCGAAGGGCCGCAAACAAAGGTGTTGCCGAGATCGCTGTGATGGAAATTGAAATAGAACGGCGAACCGGACGCAGTCTTCAGCATGGCGACCGCCGATCCCCATTCGTTGCCGTCCTTCTGGCCGGTCGGATAGGAATGATAGGGCGAGAGTGCTGCGAAGTTGCGGGAGGTAATCGCTCCCGAACGCGCCCGATAGCGCAGATTGCCGGGCAGTTGCGCCCACCAGGCGGCCTCGAGCCCGAGGTCCTCGCGGGCGACGACGGCGCCGCCGCTGGTGAGATGGGCGCGTGCCTTCGCCATATGGTCGGTCAGCTCCTTGACCGACGGCGCAAAGACCGTCAGGCCAAGATGATGTTCTCCTACGACGAAGCGGTTGGACTCCAGATCGTCCATCGCGTCACCGAGTTCTTCGATCTGTGATGCTGCCTTGTCACCGGCACTCACCATCTGGTTCTGCTTGCGGCCCATGATCGTGCGGGCATCAGCCTTCGAGGTAAAAGCAAAAGACTGCGTCAGGATGAGTTCGAACGGCGCGGTCAGGATGCCGTCGAGCATGCCGCTGCGGGTTGTCGCCGGATATTCCTTGAAACCGAACATGCCGGCGTAGCGGCTCTGCGCCTCGTGGCGGATTTCGACTGTCTCGCGGCCGAAGATCACCCGGTCCGAGTAGATCGCCGATGAAATTCGGCCCTCCGTCAGGGGCAAGGGCTCTCGGCGCCCACCGACCAGCTGGTGGAGAAACTCGCTCGGCTCGGAGAACAGGAGGCCGGCACGGTCATAGAGGGACAATGCGCGAGGGGCGAAGCGCTTCAGACCCGCGGTGACGTCGACCACCTTGTCACGCAGGTGCTTGAGCGCCGTTTCGTCCAGCTCGAAGCCGGATCGGCGCACCTTACGCAGGCGGGAGAGAAGATTGGCGACCTTCTCGGCGGGGTCACGGCTCGGATACCAGACGAGGGTGATATGGAGGTCGTTGCGAAACAGGTCCTCACGCACCATGCGTTCGCGATATCTGGCATTGAGGTCATCGGAAAACCGATTGGCAAAGTGCCCCTCGGGATAGTCGTTGTCACGGCGGCGGACGACATGCGTCCAGAGCGCCAATCGCTCGTCGACGATATTGCGGTAGAGCGTGTTCAGGCTGCGGTGCAGGCCGTTGAGATCCAGAATATCGGCGGTCTCGAAGGAAACGCCTTCAAGGACGAGCACGGTCATCAATGCGCGCGAAGTGAGCGCGATGGTCGTCTCGTTCACGTGGCGGACATAAGGGATGAAGATCTCTGGCCCGAGCTCTCGGGACTGCGGTGTGGCGATGCTAGGCAAGGCTCAGATCCCTTTCGTCGTAGTGCCGGACAAGTTTTAAGGGCGAGAGTGTTGCGCCACCCCAATAGGAGGCGTTGCGCGAGCGGCCGCGGGTCCCGATCCAGGCGAACAGGATGCGGAACATGTTGTGGTCATGCTTGACGATCGCCCGGAACACGAGATGGAAGACGATACCGACGAGCGCGTAGGCGATCGATCCGGCGGTGATATAGAGGATCGTCGTCAGCATGATGTTGAGGCCCATCGCCTCCATCGTCACGCCGGCAACCATCGCCGGGCGCGTGCAGGCGAGGAACAACATGTCTTCTTCCAGGGTGGGAGCGCTCGCCATCGATGCTCAGCCGCCGACAATGGTGTTGACCAGTTCGGTGGCGCCGAAAATTCCGCCGATGCCGATGATCCAGAAACCGGCTTTGCGCAGGTCCATATACCCGAACATCCAGGCGATGCAGATGATGATCACGGCAATGACCGCCAGCAATTTGGCAATGTTGCCGGTAAGCATGGTGACGATATTCTGCAGTACGGTTTCTATACCGGCAGATTGAGCAAAGGCCGGTTCAACCACGCAGACAAAGATGGCGACCGCCATGAACGCGGAAGCGGCCAAAGGGCGGATACGGTTTTTGGAGATCATTCACTTTGCTCCGATCGGTCATTGTTCTGAAACACGAGAACCGAGGATCGACGTCTGGATGTGAACACATCCCACGATACTGATTCTTCGGTTTGGGAGAGCTGTCTCGGGATGGACTGTTCTACCTGATCCCGAGGGTCATCGACGGGAGCGGCTTGGTCATCCGGCGCCGTGACGGTGAGGGAGGCGAGTTTCGGCGAGAGCCGTTCCGCCTCCCTGCGCACCTGCTCGTCGTATTTGACCATCGCGCCGACAGTCGGATTGTCGCGTCCATAGTAGGACTGCAGCATCACCTTCTCCGCCTGTGCCGGATCGGCGCCAAGGCGCAGGGCAAGGCGATAGTAGCCGTCGAGCAGCGTCGCAGTGGCCTTGAGGTTCTGGCAAGGGTCGAAGGCATCCGAAACGGAGAGCTTCAGTTTGCGGAGTTCTTCCACACCGATCCCACCAAGCCCAATCTGAATATCCTGGTGATCGGCGATCAAGGATGTGGCCAGCTCGATCGCTTCAGCTTTCCGGGTAGCCTGGGCAGCAAGTGGTGAACCGCTATTGATGCGGATGGCGAAGGGGAAAAACTTGCTCTCCAGGCTCACAACGCCGGCCAGTGTTTCCGCCTGAACCATCGGTGCGCAGTTCTGTGCGATGTCGACGAATGCGGCCGCCATAGATCAGTACCACACGCGCTGCTGGCCGACACCGTCGATGGTCACGTCGACATGGTGTGGTTGCGACCGCATACTCGGGCGCGCGATCGGATAGCCCATGCATTGAAGGCGGCCGCCCTCCCGTTGCCAACGCGGTGATTGGAGCGAGCCGGAGTCGTTGCCGTCGTTGTCACGATCATGGGAGCAAAACGAATTGCTCACACGCTGCAGGGAGGTCGAAACACAGGTTGCCTGCTCTCCGCGGGGACCGTAGCGCCCCGACAGCCGATAGCCGGCATCGCAATAATAGGGCTCGTAACCGGGACGCGAACTGTGAAAGCCGACGCCGCTGCACGTTGGAAACGAGTGGCCCTTTGCAAGCTCACTCCAGAGTTTCTGGATCGGCGGCCGGCATTCCGCATACTGGGTCGGCCCGCCGGGATTGGAAAGGCACAGGATGACCTGACATCCCCAGTCATCAGTCCGCGCATTGCTTCCGGAAATCAGGTAGGGTGGTAACATGCACGAGATCGGAAGCAGGATATTCAGCAGAAGGCTTTTCATGGACAGCACCCTCCGAAACGATGACGGCCCATTGCAGAAGCAGTGTCCAGCTCCAGCGAAGCGCCATTTTACTGACGTATATAACACAGTTAAATGACATGACAAGAGCGCTCAAGACACAGTGGCACAACCTTGCCTTTTCGGGACTCATTCTCCATGAGATCCTTGATCATCCATTTGAGGATGAAACCCCGCAGGCGCGGTTGAAACAGATCGGCATGATGACAATCCTCTACACGATGACCCAAGCACACCAGCCGCTAACCCTTTCAAACATCGTCGAAATTACAGAGCTGACCCGGAGCGGTGCGAAGGAGACGGTCGATCTTCTTGTTAGGCGTGGAATACTCAAGGAAACGATGGTGAAGAATTCCATGGGACGCGGGACAGCCCGGCAATTCGAGATTTCCGAGGAAATTCGGCAGAAGCTGAGCGCTTTCGCAAGCACCTAGGATCCGCACTTTTTGTGACGCTTTCTCGGTAATTAACGTCGATTAGGACAAATCAACGCCGTCGACGGCTCCGGTATTGCGGAGCTGTCCGCGGCAATGATTTGGGCTGGACTGCAAGGGGACATCCGGCCTATCGAATAGCTGCCATGCACAATAAATAATTGCGCAATTGGAAAAACACAGGCATACAGTGCATAAGCCGATGCATTTGATGGCCTCCTCCCAGTGCCATCGCGTTGGCTGTTCCCCTCTGGAGGTTTTAACCTTCACACCTTAAAGGGCCCCGGTCTTCGGCGGCCCTCTTTTTCTGTTTGCGAGGACCTAAAGAACTGTCTCGAGAACGGTCTGCTCAGCTCACCGTTGTAGCGAGCGAGCACCTTGTGAAAGGGAAGGGTCATGTAGAGAACATGACGAAACGAGGCGCCTCCAGCCCTGCTATGAAATCCGAGAAAGCCCCAACTTCCGGCTTCTACAAACCAGCGCGTCAGCTTTCCGATGGCATGACGATTCTGTCTCCGAAGATGAAGCTGACGCATTTCACCTCCAAGGAAATCAAGGCGACCCAATCACCGAGCTCGCGATGTAGCTGCAAACACAGAGCTGTGACCTGATGTACCGGCGATATTGCCATCGCCAACGCATTTGAGGTCTTCAACGCGGCATTGCCGGGAATTTACGCCGCTCGCCAGCTAGATCCCAGCGCAGCCATCTTCGGCAACTACCGCGCTGGCATCGTCCAATAATCTGACGGTCGATTAACCATCGGCGATCCCGCTCAGGAATTCGTCGGTTTCCTCTGTCGTGGGAGGTTCGGGTAGTGGATCGAAAGGCGCTTTGGCGACGCCGGCAAGCGAACTGGTATTGCGTTCGAGAGCCCGCTCCCGCAGCAGGCCGAGATATCGCTCTCGCAGCTCCTGCATGTCGATCTCGCCCAGGATCCATTGTTCGATCCAACCGAGGAAACGCGGATCCTCCTCCGTCTGCAATCCCGCGCGACGGACACGATCAAAGGCCTTTTGCGCCGCAAGGCGCCGTTGTTTGCTCATCATAGCCCTTGCTAATATCCGGTTCGGGAAAAAATTCGTTTCGAACATTTCCCGAAAACCAGCCGCGAAAAGTTCGCTGGCGCTGAAGACATCTTCAGGGGCGACGTCCATCAGAACCTCCAGGGCATTCAGCCGTTGATCAAAAGGATCCGTGGTTTTTGCGAGTCTAAGTCGACCCCGGCCGAAACGGTAAGAGTGAAGATCAAATACTCCGATTTTCGAGAGTTCACCCGCAGCAAGGCGACACCGGCACCGTTCGCTTCAATAGGAGAGCTTCGAACGAAAAAAAGCTTGAGCCTGCCGCCGCAACCGACCTTTCCGATTCGAAAAGAGATCCAGCTCTTTGGAACAGCGTGTTCGTCGCTGAAGCCTCGTCGACATCCAGAGATGCCGCAGCTCGCATTGCCGCTGTGATTTCCGGACAAAAACGAGGGCTCGTCGGTATGACGTTGAGGTCCGGCATTCGTGGGCTCTGCACTTTTGGCGCTCAGGCGCCGCCGAACCGCCGAAGCATGACCTTGAGCCTGTCGTTCTCCTCGCGGAGCCTTACGATCATGAGGCGTTTCAGATGGTGGTTTTCCGCCTCGAGAGCGTCAAGCTCTTCCTCCGAACCACAAGGCCCGAAGGGATCTCGACGATGATCGAGCATTGCCGGACGTTCTGGGATGCGCGAGTGCTGCGTCCTCGTCTGCGGCTTTGGTCGATACCTCGGAGCCCGCGCTGGCGTTGAAGTCGGTTGCCTCTGTGCGGACGACGCGGCGTCGAACGCATTGCTCTCAACAGTTACCGGTTCGGTGGGAATCTTGTGCGGCGACGACATCGCGGTGGAACTCCCCGGAGGGCCGTCAGCATCGATCTGAGCACCCGAGGCGGCCTCTCCAAGTTTAATCGCGGCGACGTTCTTCATGACTGAAGAGACTTGGGGCAGATCAACTGCCGGCATGGCGCCGTCGGCCTCGACCGCACGGGCCACCGCCTGCAAATCCAGATTGCCCCAGATCGACGTTGGGCGCGCCTTGGTTTGACGTCTGTTCGTTTTGTATTCGACGACGAAATTGGATCTTGGTGTTCTCATGTGCCGGAGAATTGGGATTGGATGATAGCGCGCAGTAGAGCGCGTGGCAATTTTCGAAGGCACGCCTTCACTGTGGGATGCGTTTGAAGGTAGTTTAGCGAGGGATTTCCCAAAGCCGCTAGCTCATTCCGAGTCTTTTGCGCAGATCAGCGTTTTCGGCACGCAGCTTTTCAGAGAGCAGTTTTCTGAGCCGCCGATTTTCTTCCTCGAGCTGAATGAACTCGGCGAGTTCATCATCCRCAGCAACTGATGCGACCGAAGCCTGTGTCACGGGTTGAGCGGCGGCTTTCTTCCACTGATAATAGGTCTCATCGGAAATGCCTGCAATTTTAACCGCGTCTTTCAAGGTGGCGCCGCCAGCGACCTGAGCTTCGATCTGAGCGATCCTTTCCAGTTTTTCCTGATCGCTGAGACCACGCGTTCTCGGCTTCGCCGGTTTGGACGAGTCGGCGCGGGGTTTTTCCGCTTTTACGCTCTTTGCTTTGGAAGCTTTTTTCGGAGCAGCGGGTCCAGCTTCGGCCGCGCCGATAGCGACCGGCGGGATCTGAATCTCTTCGTCAGCCATTGTTCGTCCTCTGTGTATTGCTGCTTTGTCTGCCAGCTCGATCCAAGAGTCAATGTTCACGCCTGCGATATTAAATGACCGGAGTGCGCCCCTCGGCGGACCGATGGGCTTGATGAATTGACCGGCTTTTCGGGTTTCGAAAGTGGAACCCATGGCAAAACATCGCATCACGGTATGGATTCAAACGGCAGGTCGCGCAGGAGTTTCTCGCGGGCGAGATGCTACATATTCTGGCAAAGCGCCACCGCGTATCGCGCAACTTAATCCGGATTTGGGTGCGCAAGTATGGGAAGGCGCGTTCGACGATGACGCTCTGGCCACCGACCTTATCCGCCGACGACCTCGTTCGTGTCGGGCGGGTTGATATTCTCGGCGGCATTGGTACCGGTCCATTCACCGGCAATGAGATTCTGATCGACGGTCATAATCTGTCCTCGATCCGATCGGTGAAAGGGCCGCCTATCTCAAGACGGCGGCCCTTGAAAATGTTACTGGCGCTGATGCTTTCCGATAAGGGCTTCCATCATGCCAATTTCTTCACTCGAGAGATCCTTGAGAGGGGAGCGGACTGGACCGGCATTAAAGCCCTGTAGCCTCACGCCTGCCTTTACCGCCGAAACCGCATAACCCTTCGCCCGGTTGCGGATCGCCATGAACGGGTAGAAGAAATCATTCAGATAGGCTTCGCACTTGGCCCGATCTTCCGCTCGCAATGCATTGTAGAAATCAATTGCGAGTGCTGGAACGAAGTTGAAGACTGCCGAGGAATATGTTGTGAAGCCGGCGCCAAGATAGGCTTCTGCAAAAAGCTCCGCCGTTGGCATACCACCAAGATAGGTCAGACGATCGCCCATCTTAGCGGTGACCTGACGAACAAGCCCGATATCGCCTGTTCCGTCCTTGAAACCAACGAGGTTGCGGCACGCATCACAGAGCCGGGCCAGCGTATCGGCTTGCAGCACCAAGTTATCACGGTTGTACACCATGACGCCCATGCCCGTCGCACCGCAGACCGCTTTAATATGGTGGTACAGTCCTTCCTGTGGAGCGTCGATCAGATAGTGCGGGAGGAGGAGGATGCCGTCAGCGCCAGCCTTCTCGACTGACCGCGCAATGGAAACGGCGATCTCCGTACCGTATCCGCAGCCCGAGACGATGGGAGTGGTACCAGCGGCCTGTTTCGCTACTCGCACGATTTGCGGGATTTCATCGGGCGTCAGCGAAAAGAACTCACCGGTTCCGCCTGCGGCAAACAGCGTCGTGGCCCCGAAACCGGAAAGCCAGTTGACATGTCTGGCATAGCTGTCGGCGTTGAACTTTCCATCCGACCCAAAATGCGTCACGGGAAAGGAAAGCAGTCCCGCTCCAAGAGCATGTTTCAAGTCTTCGGTCCTCATGGAATTACCTCCTTTAGGGGGAAGCGCAATCGAGCGCCGCCGCATTGATGATGGAATGATTGGAAATGCCGTTCAGCCACTCAGAGATTGAACCATCGCAGCCAGACGGTCGCAGGCAGCTTCGAGTTCACGGTTGGATGCCGCGATCGACAGGCGGATGAACCCGGGCGCGCCGAAAGCGGCGCCGGGCACGCTGGACAGGCCGAACTGCTGCAACAGATGCGCGGCAAATGCCGGGTCGTCTGCGATTATCTCGCCTGCCCCCGTCTTTCTTCCGAGCAGACGTTGAACGGCGATGAACGCATAGAAGGCGCCATCCGGCGGGGTAAATTCCACGCCCTCGATCTGTGCCAGGCGATCGGCGACGATTTTGGCGCGGCCGGCAAATGTCGCCGCCCCCTTTCCGACAAAGGTCTGATCGCCCGTCAAGGCCGCAAGGGCTGCCGCCTGAGCGATGGTCGAGACCGAGGTGACGCTCTGCGACTGCATCTTGTTGAGGGCTGCAATCAACGCTTTTGGCCCGGCGGCATACCCTACGCGCCACCCTGTCATCGCGTAGGCCTTGGAGACACCGTTGACGATCAGTGTGCGGTCGCGCAGATCCGGGCAGGCCTGGGCGAAGGATACAAAGGGCACGTCTTTCAGCAGCACGTGTTCGTAAATCTCGTCGGAGATCACCAGAACGCGCGGATGGCGAGCGAGCACCTCGCCCAATGCGCGGTATTCCCCAAGCGAATAGATGGCACCGGTCGGGTTGGACGGAGAATTCAGCATCAGCCAGCGTGTTTTTGGCGTGATCGATGCTTCGAGCCTTGCCGCATCGATCTTGAACCCAATCTGCGGGCCGCAAGGCACATAGATGGGTTCACCGCCATGCAGCGAGACGATATCGCCATAGGACACCCAGCAGGGCGTTGGGATGATTACCTCGTCGCCCTGATCCAACGTCGCAAGAAACACGTTGAACAAGACCTGCTTGGCGCCGTTGGCGACCATCACCTCGTCGACGCTGTAGTCGAGTCGGTTTTCGTTCTTGAACTTGGACACGATCGCCTGACGCAGGCTCTCTGTGCCGGCCGCCGCGCCATAGCGCACGCGGCCCCTGCGGATGGCCTCCGCAGCCGCCTCCGCTACATGTGCGGGAGGGTCAAAATCTGGCTCTCCGAGCGATAGGTCGATGATGTCGCGGCCTTCCGCCGCCAATCGATTTGCCGCCATCGCAATGGCCATGCTCGGCGACGACTTGATGCCTGCCGCCCGTTTGTTCTCGAAAGTCATGTCCACATTCCTGAAAACTGCGCTTGTGACCTGCGGATCTCTCCACCGGTCGCTGGCGGATTAACTTTTCGGCGCGTAGTCGAAATCCCTGTCTCGCTGCGCGGCCACCGGATCTCGCTTGTCGGGCGCACCGTATCCGCCTCCCCCCGGAAGCTGCAGGATGAGTCTTCGGCCGGCCCGGACATGTTGACGCCCCTTGGTGGCAAGGACTGTTCCGTCGTCAAGCAAGACAGCGCCCTCCGCGCCATTGGCTCCACCCTCGCGTCCCCGGGGCGGATGGTCGACGCGATCGAACATGGCGTTAAAATGCATCTCATGCCCATCTGTCGGAGAGATTTCGACGACCTGGCCGAGACCGCCACGGAACTGGCCGGCACCACCGGACCCATCACGCAGTTCCTTGCGCCAAAAGATCACCGGTCCGACATGCTCGGTCGCCTCGATCGACATGGAATGCACACCGCTCGGGAACGCAGTGGCGCTCAGACCATCGAGCGTGGACCGCGCACCAGCGCCGCCGCTATTGAACAGTAGGACTTCGGCACGCTGGCCACCATCGGCCGGCGCCTTGTCGCCCTGAAGCGGACGAACGCTGACATGCAGGTTCCACAGCGCACCCGCACCTTCCGCCGGCACCCTACCCGGCAGCATCTTGTGTACTGCGCCGAGGACGGCATCCGGCACTAGGTGACCGAGTACGTGGCGAACCGAGACCGGAGCGGGATGCTGCGCGTTGAGGATGCAATCCTTCGGCGCCTTCACGCGGAAGGGCAAAAGCGATGCATGGTTGTTGGGGATCTCAGGCGCGATCGAGCATTTCATGCCATAGCAGGCATAGGCCGCCGAATAGATGATCGGGCAATTGATGCCCTTCGAGCTTGGTGGTGAGGTCCCCTCGAAGTCGGCAAGGATATGGTCGTCGGCCACATCAAGGCGCACGACAATGTCGATCGGCGAGCCGTAACCATCGACGCGCATGGTGTTGGAGTAAGAGCCTTTCGGCAGGGCGGCGATGCGTTCGATCGTGGCGTCATAGCTACGCTTGAAGATGAATTCGCCGAGCGTCTCCAGATCCGTGAGTTCAAACTCCTCCATCATGTCCATGAGCCGGCGATGGCCGATCTCGTTGCAGGCTGCGAGCGAATAGACGTCGCCGACCACCTGATGGCTTTCGCGGACGTTGTTGTGCAGGATGTTAACGAGATCCTTGTTGACCTTGCCGCGCTCCGCAAACTTCATGATCGGAACGAAAATGCCCTCTTCGTAGACCTCGTTGGCGTCTGGCCCGAAACCGCGGCCGCCGACATCCACCACGTGCGCCGTGCAGGCGAAATAACCGACGAGCGCCTCATTACGGAAGCTGGGCGAGACGACGGTGAAATCGTGCAGGTGACCGGTTCCCTTCCACGGATCGTTGGTGATGTAGACATCGCCTTCGAAGATGCTTTCAGGCCCGATGTCGCGGATGAAGTGGCCGACGGCTTCGGCCATGGCGTTGACATGGCCAGGTGTGCCGGTCACCGCCTGGGCGATCATCTTGCCGCCGCGGTTGAAGACACCGGCGGAAAGATCGCCTGACTCACGCACACTGGTCGAGAAGGCGGTACGGATGAGGGTGACGGCTTGTTCTTCCACAACGGAGATCAGCCTGTTCCACATGATCTGCATATGGACCTCGGAAAGTGCGTTGGTTTTCATGTCAAATCCTCCGTTCAAGCGTTCTGCTTGACGCGTACGAGCAGGCAGCCGTCGGCCTGCATGATGACTTCGCGGCTTGCGGTGATGATGGTCGAGGTTTCGCGTTCGGTGATAACGGCGGGACCGGAAACAAAATCGCCCGGCT
Organism: Rhizobium sp. P1_E6; assembly: GCF_056405875.1. Lineage (NCBI taxonomy): Bacteria > Pseudomonadati > Pseudomonadota > Alphaproteobacteria > Hyphomicrobiales > Rhizobiaceae > Rhizobium > Rhizobium sp. P1_E6. The sequence continues at coordinate 105,752 of NZ_JBFUBG010000009.1, forward strand.
TCATGTCGGCTCTTGCAACGATCGATGCCTTCTGGAAACCGCCTTCCTGGACGTCGAAGATGTTGCGGGTGCCGCGGACCTTTGCTTCGCCAACCTTGGCGGTCTTGCCGATCCTCGCTGGCGGCGCGACCTTCGAGGTTGCGCGCAAGGACCAACTGACGATTTCGACATCGAGGCCATCGATGACGCGCCCGAAGAAGTGCTCGTATTGCTCGTCGAACAGCTTGCGGAACAACTTGCCATCTGCATCGGCATAGGCGCGTACTTCGATCGTGACGGGCACTTCCCAGCCCTGACCGAGGTAACGCATATAAGCCGTGCATTCGAGATCGGGATTTGCCTCGGGCGACCCAGACCGCACAAAGGATATAGCCTCGGCGCTGAGATCGGCGATCGTCTGGTTGATCTGGGCCGCATCGAAGTGGCTGAGCCGGCTGTAGGCGCTACGCACGCTTTCGAAACCGAAAGGAGCGCGCAGGAAACCGATGGCCGAACCGACACCTGCACCTGGCGGGATCAAAAGATCTGACATGCCGAGTTTTTCGCACAGGCGGGCGGCATGGATGGGTGCTGCGCCGCCGAAGGCGATCATGGTGAACTCGGACAGTTCCTTGCCATTCTCGACCGCGTGCATGCGCGCAGCGTTGCTCATGTTTTCGTCAACCACTTCGCTGAGCCCATAAGCGGCCGTGGCGATATCGGTTTCGAGCTTCGATGCAAGATCCGCATCCATTGCCTTGTCAGAGGCCGGGCGGTCAAGCTTCATTGCCCCGCCAGCGAATTCGTCCGGGTCAAGGCGACCAAGGATCAGATCGGCATCGGTGACTGTCGGGTTGACTCCGCCGCGACCGTAGCAGGCAGGACCGGGCTCTGAACCGGCGCTGTGCGGGCCGACGCGGATCTGGCGCATGCTGTCGATGGTCGCGATGGAGCCGCCGCCAGCACCAATCTCGACCATCTCGATGACTGGAATGGAAATCGGCATGCCGCTGCCCTTCTTGAAACGCCAGGTGCGGGCGACCTCGAAGGTCTTCGAAGTCTTCGGCGTCTGCTTTTCGATCAGGCAAATCTTTGCAGTGGTACCGCCCATGTCATAGGACAAGACCTGGTCGAGACCATAGCTGCTGGCAATATGGGCCGCGAAGATGGCACCGCCTGCGGGACCGGATTCCAAGAGGCGCACCGGGAATTCGATGGCACTTTCGACGCTGATGATGCCGCCGCCGGAATGAATCATAAAGACGGGGCAGCGGGTGCCCTCTTCCGTCAAACGACCAACAAGCCGGTTGAGGTAAGAGGCCATCAGCGGCTTGACGAAGGCATTGGYGCAGACAGTGTTGAAGCGCTGGAATTCGCGCATTTGCGGCGAGACTTCCGACGAGATCGATACGGAAATATCCGATTTCTTGGCCAGCAGACGATCGCGAACGACCTGCTCATGCGCGCCGTTGAGATAGGAGTGGATGAAACCGATAGCGACGCTTTCATAGCCGGCACCGATGATGCGATCGCACAGCCCGTCGACTTCGGCGAGATCGAGCGGCCTCAGAACCGAACCGGCTGCACCGATACGCTCGTCGATGACGAAACGTTCGTTGCGCGGCACAAGCGGCGCCGGCAGCACGATATCGAGGTCATACTGCTCGAAGCGGCTTTCGGTGCGCATCTCGATAACGTCGCGAAACCCCTTGGTGGTGATAAAGGCGGTGCGTGCGCCCCGCCGTTCGATCAGGGCGTTGGTGGCGAGCGTCGTGCCATGGATGATCGTGTCGATTTGAGAAAGCTCGACGCCGGCGACATCGGCCACTTCCCGGACACCCTTTACGATCGCGTTTTCAGGATAGGAATAATCGGTCAGCACCTTGATCGAGTGGAACGTGGTGCCAACCTCCATCGCGACGTCGGTGAAGGTGCCGCCGATATCGACACCAACCCTGATCTGCTTGCCATCTTTCGTCATTTTCTCGACTATGCTCCCTAAGCGAGCGATTGTTGCGCCTGCTCGATAATCCGATTATCGGCGTGCAGGGGCCTGTCCCCGCCCGCACAAACAGGCGGAGGCCAAAGGCTCTTCGATGTGATGAGTTTCTCAAGCCCAGCGCGACAGCGGAAATGGCCGCGCTGAACTTTGGCGTTACTGTTTTCCGGTGAAGTCTACACCCGGCAGTTCTGTTGGAAGTTTCGCACGATCGACGCCGATCCACCTCTTGTAGAGCGCGTCGAGTGACCCGTCTGCGGTGTGCTTGGCGACGAAGTCAGTCAGGAAGGCGAGCATTTCTTTATCACCCTTGCGGACCGCCATCCCCTGGAAGTTGTCGGCGACCTTGTACTTACGCTCAAACTGCTTGTCATAACCGGTTTCTTTGATGACAAGGCCGTAGGTGACGCTCCCCAGGATCGCATCGACCTGACCGGACAAGAGCGATTGAACGGTTGTTGCGTCGTCATCAAAACGTTTGATTTGCGTTCCCTTCGGCGCGACCTTGACCAGCAACGGCTCGAAAGCGCTGCCGCGGTTGACGCCGATCACGTATTTCGAGAGATCCTCGTTGCCTTTGATGGCAGCGTCGGTCTTTCCCCAGACGGTGATGTCGTTCGACGAATAGGGAATAACGTACTGGATGACCTTGGCGCGTTCTTCGGTGATCGTCATTGACGGCACCAGGAAGTCGACATTGCCATTGAYCAGCAGCGGAATACGGTTCTGGCCGGTGATACGCTCGAATTTAACGTCGACGCCCAGTTCCTTGCCGATCATCTTGGCGATCGCGATGTCGAAACCGTCATTGCCGCCCTTAGCGTCGATGAAGCCCCATGGAAACTGGTCCATCTGAACGCCGATGGTGGCCGTACCCTTGGCTTTGAGCTCTTCGGGCGTAACGGCGAGCGCCGTCGTTGCAAAAGAAGTCGCGGTGAAGAGGATGGTGGCAAGGCTGCTCAGGGCTTTCGAACGCGAATGAGTTCTTACTGTCTTGGTCATGTGATCACCTCTGGTTGGTTTTTTTTGGCATGCATTCTTGTTTTACCGCGCGGCGTTGAGGCGCCGTTCGATCCGGGCACAGCAGTAGGTCAGTGGGACGCAGGTGAAAAAGTAGATGAGTGCGACCGCCCCGTAGACCTGCAGCGGCTGAAACGTGATGTTGGCCATCAGCTGACCGGATCGGGTCAGCTCCGTGAGACCGAGCAGTGCGGCAAGTGCCGTGCCCTTGATCAGGTTGACGAGGAAGCTGATGGTAGCCGGCAGCCCGATGCGAAATGCTTGCGGCAGCACGACATCAATCATGCGATGTCTGTAGCCAATGCCGAGTGCGCGTGCCGCCTCGCTCTGCCCACCAGGAACAGCCTGGATGCTGCCGCGCCATATTTCGCCAAGGAATGCGCTGGTATGGAGCGAAAGACCGATGGCCAGCGCAACCCAGACATCTACCTTGAAGCCCAAGAGGGGCACCCCGAAATACACAAAGAACAGTTGGATCAGCAGCGGGGTGCCTTGAAAGATCTGGATGTAGGTTGCCATCAGAATGCGCAATGGTTTCCATTTGCTGGTGCGTCCAAGTGCGACAGCCAGGCCCAGCGCTCCGCCGACGGTGAAGGCAAGAAGCGAAAGAACAACGGTCCAGCGTGCGCCTTCGAGCAAAAAGAGGAACTCATTCCAGCCAAATTGACGGATCATCGGACTGCCTCACTTTGCCGGATAAGAAAAATAGACCCGGCCGATCATGCCGAGGGCGACGGAAACGAACTGGGACAACAGGAGGTAGATGACACCGAGCGTGAAATAGATCTCGAAACTGCGGAATGTCTGCGCATCCAGTGTCTGTGCAAAGTAGGTGAGCTCTTCCGCCGAGACCGACGACACCAGACTGGAGTTCAGCATCATCAGGATGAACTGGCTGCACAACGCGGGATAGACGGCCCGGATCGCCGGCCGGAAGACAATAAACCGATAGATATCAGCCGTTTGCATCCCAAGCGCCCTGCCCGCTTCAATCTGGCCCGGACGGATGGACTGTACACCGCCGCGCACGATCTCGGCCGCATAGGCCGCGCAATTTAGCGTCATGGCAAGAATAGCCGCTTGTTCGCCGCTGAGCCGGATACCAATTGCAGGCATCCCGAAAAAGACAAAGAACACCTGCACAAGTATGGGCGTGTTGCGGATCAGCTCGATGTAGCCAATGGCAATGGTGCGCAGTGCGGGTACCTTGCTCATCCGCACCATCATGAAGACAATTCCGAGCGACAATCCGAAGACCATTGAGATAGACGACATTCTCAACGTACCGATCACGCCTTCAAGCAGCGTCGGCCACGCGGCGAGAACGGGTGCGAAGTCGAAGGTGTAATTCATCAGGCCCTCCTCAATGGTTGAGGATCTGGCTGAGGAACGTTTTGGTTCGCTCGTGTGCCGGATTGCTGAAAAATACGTCGGGTTTGGCGCTCTCTATGATTTCGCCGCGGTCCATGAAAATGACGCGGTGGGCGACGGCACGTGCAAAGCCCATCTCGTGGGTCACGCAGATCATCGTAATGCCATCGTCTGCAAGCGAGATCATCGTATCGAGCACTTCCTTGACCATTTCAGGGTCCAGCGCCGAGGTCGGCTCGTCGAACAGCATGATCTTGGGGTCCATGCACAGCGCCCGGGCGATTGCCACCCGTTGCTGCTGTCCACCGGATAGCTGGGCGGGGTATTTTTCAGCCTGTTCGGCGATATGGACACGCTCGAGATGACGCATTGCCTTGTCCTTCGCCTCGGCCAAGGTAGCCGTTCGAACGCGACGCTGCGCCAGCACGCAGTTCTGTAAGACAGTCAGATGCGGGAAGAGATTAAACTGCTGAAAAACCATGCCGACGTCGCGGCGGATATGGTCGGCATTGCTCCCCTTCTGTCTTAGCTCGGTGCCGTTGACGGCAATGCTGCCTTCCTGGATTTCCTCCAGGTGGTTGATACAACGGATAAGGGTCGATTTACCCGAACCTGAGGGCCCACACAGAACGATGTGCTCACCGCGACCAACTTCCAGGTTGATCCCTTTTAGGACCTGGAGATGCCCATACCATTTGTTGACGCCCGTCATGGCAATGGCTTTTTCCGACATGCTGGTCCCGTTCATGGCCAATTCCCCTTTATTTCCTGTCAGGCTTTCGGTGCGACTTCGAAAATGGCATCGACTTCTACGGAGGAGCCGCGCGGCAATGAGCCCGCACCAAGCGCAGTGCGAACGTGGCGCCCGTTATCGCCAAAGATCTCCACGAGGAGGTCGGAAGCGCCGTCGATGACCGTCGGATGGCCCCTAAAATTCGCGGGCGCGTTGACGAAGCCACGCAACTGAGCGCAAGCGATGACGCGGTCGAGATCGCCATCTAGGGCAGCATTGACCCGCGCTAGGATATTGAGTGCGCAAAGGCGAGCGGCCCTGTAGCCGTCCTCGGCGGAAATGTCTTGACCGACCACGCCGGCGTAATGCTCAACACCGTCGATCCGCGGGATCTGTCCTGAAACGAAGAGAAGGCTCCCAACGAGCCTATGCGGAATATAATTTCCTGAAGCCGGGGCAATCGTAGGCAAAACGATACCGAGCTCCGAGAGACGTGCGGCGACGACACTCATAGCAGCTTTCCATCACTGTCAGGCGCGCTGATGCGCGAACCAGGTTCCCGGAACCATTCATCAGAAGCCATCGGCATCGGATGTTGATCCACTATTCCGTAAAGAGAATTAGTGAAATAGTATCTCATGTCAAGATAAAATCTAGAGATACTATCTCTCGGGAAGGTTTTTATCGAATTACAATTTTATCTTTCAAATTCAATTTGTTAATTACCGCCCCAAAGTTGGTTTATGGTCGTATCGTGCGAGATTCAGAATCTTTCCCATCATTTTTTTCGGAGCTGTACGTGGCAAATTGGCCGCCCATACCTACGATGAGTGAAGTGTGCGCACTCTGTGCCAACAAAATTAACGACAGGTGGTAGCATCACCGCAGGATCAAGTGATACCTTGTGTCGACCCCCTGCATATCTTCTGCAGACGCTACTTGGGGCAAAGGGGAACAGGATTTTGGACACTTTAACGGGCCGAACAATACGGGCTCTCAAGGCTCACATCGGCAACAGCCAGTTCGAAAGCGGTACTAAACTGGGATCACTCGCCGAATTATCGGAACAATTCGGCGTAAGCAGAACCGTCATTCGAGAAGCCGTGTCCGCCTTGCGGTCCGATGGCATCATAGAGTCACGACATGGTGTCGGGGTCTTCGTCCGCAACAGACCAGGTCCCGACGTCGAAGATGCCGGCGTGTTGGATGCGGACGTCGCGCTTGCTCCACTCGCTCGTTTACAGACGTCATTCATGGACCTGCTGGAACTTAGAATGGCCTTCGAGGTGCATGCTGCCGGTCTTGCGGCGGTTCGGCGATCCTGGGCTCAGGAATCCAACATCTGGAATGCCTCCCGCGAGTTCGAAGCCTCACTTGAAGACGAAGCCGCGCTTGATCATCTCGATTTCGTTTTTCACCGGTCGATCGCAGAAGCGACGAACAATGGTGCTTTCATCGAGTTCTTTAGCCTTATGAGCCTACAGATTCTTCCGCAACCGGCCTTCTCCAAACAGCTCAATCCTGCCCTTATCACTCTAGATTATATCCAGAATACGGTGGTCGAACATCGGGCAATCTGCGAGGCAATCAGCTCAGGGGTTGAGGAACAGGCACGCGAGGCCATGCGGGCCCATCTCAGCAGGAGTCACCTGCGATATCGCGGCTTTTCAGACGGCTCGAACTCTCCCCTGAGCAACGTGGCGCCTAGCGACTAGCTTACCTCGCTGTAGTAGCTCTTGAACAGATTTGAACCGCCGGCGTGGCGGTCAAATCGAGCAGGCACATTTGATGATGAAAATCGTCCGCGATTAAGCTCGCCTCGATGCCGTTGATTTGAAATGTGCTCGAAACAAATCCTTGAAATCGGCGAAGCTCTCGCATCCCGCCGCTTTGGCCGCCCGGGATACGGTCGTCGGCCCCACGCAGCATTCAGCAGCGATCGATTGTACCGTACCGAAGGCGATCGCTTCCGGCTTTTCAAGGGCAAGCCGGGCGACGCGCTCGGAC
>NZ_JBFUBG010000010.1:0-112756 GCF_056405875.1 Rhizobium sp. P1_E6
TGCTGGAAGCAAGTGGCCTTGTGCGCTCGGAAAAAACAGGCCGCGTGCGCACCTGCCGGATCGAACCACAGGCGCTGCGCTCTGCCGAGGCCTGGATCAACGAGCGCCGTACGCTCTGGGAGCATCGTCTCGACAGGCTGGGCGTATATCTCGAAGCCAATCCGGAAATGCCGGAAAAACCTGGGAAGCAGAACGAAAAGGAGTAAGACCATGCAGGAAGAGTACAGCGCCCTTCATTCCACCTTCTCCATCGAACGCACTTATGACGTGCCGGCTCCACGCGTTTTCGCCGCCTGGTCCGATCCGAAGGCGCGCCTGCAGTGGGAGGCGATCGGCGAGGACTTCAGCACTACCTATACGGAGAATGATTTCCGCGTCGGCGGCCGCGATATCAGCCGGTTCAACTTTGGCAAGAGCGACGAATATGTCGCCGACGCCCGCTATGAGGATATCGTCAGGGATCGCCGCATCGTCTACGCCTATACGATGTCGCATAACGAACGCCGCATCTCCTCGTCACTGACGACCATCAGCCTGACGCCGGTCGCCGAAGGCACGCATGTCGTCGTCACCGAGCAGATCACCATCCTTGATGGTGGCGACAAGGTGGAATACCGCCAGGCCGGCATCGCCGGACAGTTGGACCAGCTCGGCCGCTATCTCGCCGGCGAAAAGGTCGCCTGACGGCGGCCTATTTCTCGAGCGTCGCCACCACCTCGACATGCGAGGTCCAGAGGAACTGGTCGACGGGCGTGACCGAGGTGATCCGGTAGCCGCCCTCGACGAGGATGGCGAGGTCGCGGGCAAGCGTCAGCGGGTTGCAGCTCACGGCCACCACCTTCTTAACTATCGAGCGCGCCAGTTCCTTACACTGGAATTCTGCGCCCGCTCGCGGCGGATCGAAGACGACGGCGTCATAGACTTTCAGCTCCGAGGTCATCAGCGGGCGGCGGAAGAGATCACGTTTTTCGACGGTCACGGGCTTCAGGCCCTGTGTATTGCGCGCCGCATGGTCGAGAGCCGCGATCGCCTTGCCATCGCCCTCGACGGCATGCACGCGGCCGATGCGGGCAAGCTGCAGCGAAAAAGTGCCGGCGCCGGCAAAAAGATCGGTGATCCGCTTGGCCTTGCCGACATGCGCAAGCACCAGCTCTGCCATCGCCTCTTCAGCAGGCTTCGTCGCCTGCGTGAAGCCGCCGGCAGGCGGAGAGACCTTGATACCGCCGAACTCGACAACCGGCTTGGCAGGCTCGATCAGGATTTCACCATCGAGCGAAACGCGGGCGATGCCGCGAAGGCCGAGTATGACCTCGACCGTCTTGCGACGCTGCTGGTCCGACAGCTTCTTGACGCCCTCTATCGCGAGATCGAGGCCGGACAGGGTCTCCAGAACTGCGATGCGGAAGACATCCGCATTGGTCGCGACTGCCGCCCCGACAGCCTTGATCGCCGGCAGCCGGGAGATGATCCCCGCCGACGAGATGGGACATTCCTCGATGGCGACGATGTGATGACTTTCGGCCTGGTTGAATCCAACAAGCATGTCTTTTTCGGTCTTTCGCGCCGCGAAGACCACTCGCCGCCGCTCGCCGGGATGCGCGGCGACGATCTCGCCGACCTCGGGCGTCAATCCCTTCGATTTCAACGCATCGATGACGAGTTGCCGCTTGAAAGCCCGGTAAGGCACATCCGCCATGTGCTGCAGCGTGCAGCCACCGCAGGTGCCGTTGACGCCATCTGGCCCGAAATGCCGGCAGGGCGGTTCCTGTCGGTCGGCGGAGGCCGAGGCGATCGACATGACCGTGCCCTGGCTCTTGACGCGGGCGACCGCCACCGTCTCGCCCGGCAGGGTGAAGGGCACATAGACAGGCCCGTCCTTGCCGTTGGCAATACCGTCGCCCTGCGCGCCGAGCCTGTCGATGGTGATTGTTTCCGTGCTCACGCTTTTGTCCCTGCCAGTAGAAATTCCTGATTGCCGTCGCCGCCCGAGATGGGTGAAGGGATGAGCCCAAAACTCTTCCAGCCCATGTCTTCGGTGAACCAGCGTTCGAGTTCTGCCGCCACATCGGGCCCGGAAGCCGGATCCTTGAGCAGTCCGCCCTTGCCGATCGCCTCGCGCCCCGCCTCGAATTGCGGTTTGACGAGGATGGCGGCGAGCGCATTGACCTCGGCAATATCGAGCGCCGGGGCAAGCGCCAGCTTCAGCGAGATGAAGGAGACGTCGGAGACGACGAAATCCACGGGCTGGCCGATATCCTCAGCCGTGAGATTGCGGGCATTGAGTCCCTCGATATTGGTCACCCGCGGATCGGCTGATATCCTCGGATGCATCTGCCCGTGGCCGACATCGATTGCCGTCACATGCGCGGCCCCCCGCCCCAGCAGCACTTCCGTGAAGCCGCCAGTCGAAGCGCCGACATCGAGACAGTGCCGTCCTGCCGGGTCGAGCCCGAAGTGATCGAGCGCCGCCACCAGCTTTAACGCTGCGCGCGAAACATAATCCTGCGCCGGATCGTCGATCTCGATTGCCGCATCCGGGCTGAAGACGGCACCAGCCTTCGTCACCACCTTCCCGGCGACCTTCACCGTGCCGCGTGAAATGGCGTCTCGGGCCCGCGAACGGCTCGCAAAGAGGCCGAGGGTGACGAGGAGTTGGTCGAGGCGCTGGCTGTTATGATCGGACATCGGCTGTGAATGACCGTCAAAGCCGCCGGTTGCAAGCATTTTGTTGGCACAGCGGGCACCCCAGTACAGCCTCATATCGCCGGAACCGCAATAAACTAAACCGATATGTGCTGCGATGCACAAATTTAAACAATTTTAAATCCTGCCCGCATAGGTTCGCTTTGATTGCAGCGGTTCAATTGAATCGCTTGGTGCCATGAAGGCTCTCGCGTCCTCCCCGCCGATCATGTTCCTCATCAAGAAGTCTTGTGGCTGCGCACCTCGCGCGGTTGCCCCTTGTCGCGCCTGATGTCGCCAGGAGAAATTGACCGATGTTCGCTCGAAACATATCCTTGAACGGTAAGCTTGCGGCCACGTTCGCAGCACTCATCCTTATTTTCGTATCCGTTTCCGCTTTCGTCTATTCCAAGGCAACGACTTCGGCGAGCGCCTCCGCCGAGCAGGAGAAATCCGAGCGTCTGGTCAACCAGATCGACGACGCGTTGCAGGCCATGCTCGAGCAGGCCGTCAACCTGCGCGGTTTCATCCTCTTCCGCAGCGACAGCACCTATGGCGACATCTTCGCCAACCGCGAGCGGATGCTAAAGGCAATTGCCGCCGCCAAGCAGACCGCTTCTTCCCAGCCTGAGGTCGTCTCGATGATCGACGACATGCAGAAGGCTGCAGACCTTTATTTCCATGAGCTCGCCGAGCCGCAGGCCAAGGCCCGCAAGGAAACCGAAACGCCGATCGCAGAGGTCGTCAAGATCGGTGTCAACGCCACCAAGGGCCAGCTCGACGGCTTCCGCGCCGCTTCCGCCAAGATCAAGTCGCTTGCCCGCGAAAAGTCCGAGTCTCTTGCTGAAGCTCAGCTTGAGGCCAACAGCGACCTCAAGACCACGCTGGTGGCTGGTGGCATTGCTGCAGCGCTTGYCGCCGCCGGTCTCGCCTGGGCCTTGTCGCGCACCATCGTTCGCCCGATCGTCGGCATGACGACGGCCATGGACCGCCTCGCCGGCGGCGACCACAATGTCGAAGTTCCGGCAACCGGCCGTCAGGACGAAGTCGGCCGCATGGCTCAGTCGGTACTGGTCTTCAAGGAAGCCGCCATTGAAAAGCAGCATCTTGCCGGCGAAACCGATCGCATGCGCGGCGAAGCCGAACGTCAGCGCCAGATGAGCGACGAGCAGAAGGCCCGCGAAGAAGGCGAGATCCGTTTCGCCGTCGAAGCTCTGGCCGGCGGCCTTGCAGGCCTTGCCGTTGGCGATGTCGCAGCCCGTATCCAAGCGCCGTTCGCCCCGCAATACGACAGCCTGCGCAACGACTTCAACAATGCCGTCGAGAAGCTGCAGGCCGCCCTGCAGTCGGTCGGCCGCAACGCTTCGGCCATCAATGCCGGCGCCGGTGAAATCCGCTCTGCCGCCGACGATCTCGCCCACCGCACCGAACAGCAGGCCGCTGCCGTCGAAGAGACCGCAGCCGCTCTCGAAGAGGTCACGACCACGGTCCGCGATTCCGCCAAGCGCGCCGAAGATGTCGGCAACCTCGTCGAGCGCACCCGCCTCGGCGCTGAAAAGTCCGGTGAGGTCGTCCGCAGGGCGGTTTCGGCCATGCAGCAGATCGAAAAGTCCTCGGGCGAGATCTCCAACATCATCGGCGTTATCGACGACATCGCCTTCCAGACCAACCTCCTGGCGCTGAACGCCGGCGTCGAGGCCGCCCGTGCCGGTGAAGCCGGCAAGGGTTTTGCCGTCGTCGCACAGGAGGTCCGTGAACTCGCTCAGCGGTCCGCAAACGCCGCCAAGGAAATCAAGGCACTGATCAACACCTCCAGCGAACAGGTCAATTCCGGCGTCGGCCTCGTCGGTGAAACCGGAAAGGCGCTGGAAGCGATCGTCGCCGAGGTTCAGGAAATCAACCACCACGTCGGCGCGATCGTCACGGCCACCCGCGAACAGTCGATCGGCCTGCAGGAGATCAATACTGCGGTCAACAACATGGACCAGGGTACACAGCAGAACGCCGCCATGGTTGAAGAACAGACGGCCGCCAGCCACGCGCTTGCCCAAGAAGCCTCCGCCCTCGACGACCTGCTACGCCAGTTCAAGCTCGGCACCCAGGCTGCTGCTCCGGTCCAGAGGACCGTTGCCGCGACCCCGGCATCCCGCCCGGTCGCGTCTCCCGCCCGCGCACTCGCCAGCAAAGTCACCAGGGCTTTCGGCGGCAAGCAGGCAACGGCCGCCGCTGCTGTTGTCCAGGAAGACTGGACCGAATTCTGAGAGCAACTCTCGCGAATGACAAATGGGGCAGGGCGGCATTCATTGCCGCCCTTTCTTTTTGTGACCTTGGAGCAATTCAGCAAAAATGTGCACGCGGACATAGTCGCGACGGAATTGGGAAGGGCAGAGGCAGGCTTTATCGCCAATGGCGATTTCATCAACGATGCGTTGCATCACGGCGGAATGATCTTCCACCGCGACGGCAAGAGGCCACAATAGAGAGATGCGGGTCGGTGTGCTGCCTTAACCGGCCACGCCCACCGCAACACCGCGTCCGAGTGCGTTGAAGACAGTCGAGACGATGCCGGCGCGATCAAGCCCCGCATGACCGATCATCGCTTCCGGCTTTGCCTGCTCCATCCAGATATCGGGCATCACGAGCGTGCGAACCTTCAGCCCGCGGTCGAGCAGCCCATCCGTCGCCATGAATTGCATGACCTGACTTCCGAAGCCGCCGACGGAACCTTCTTCCACGGTGATAAGGATTTCGTGATGGCGTGCAAGCTGACGGATCAGGGCGTGGTCGAGCGGCTTTGCGAAGCGCGCATCGGCAACCGTGGTCGAGAGGCCTGCGGCATCGAGGTCCTCGGCTGCCAGCAGACAGTCGGCAAGCCGCGTGCCGAAGGAGAGAAGCGCCACCTTGGTGCCTTCCTTGACGATGCGCCCGCGGCCGATCTCCAGGATCTGGCCGCGCTCCGGCATGTCGACGCCTACACCTTCGCCGCGCGGATAGCGGAACGAGATAGGGCCGGCATCATAGGCGACGGCTGTGCGCACCATATGCTTGAGTTCGGCCTCGTCGGCAGCCGCCATCACCACGAAGCCGGGCAGGGTGGCCAGGAAGGCGGTGTCGAAGGAGCCGGCATGTGTCGGTCCATCAGCACCGACGAAACCGGCGCGGTCGATCGGGAAGCGTACCGGCAGGCCCTGTATTGCCACATCATGCACAACCTGGTCATAGGCGCGCTGCAGGAAGGTCGAATAGAGCGCCGCAAACGGCTTGAATCCTTCGGCGGCAAGGCCGGCGGCGAAGGTCACGGCATGCTGTTCGGCAATGCCGACATCGAAATAGCGTGACGGGAAGATCTCGGCGAATTTATCAAGGCCGGTGCCGCTCGGCATGGCGGCCGTGATACCGACGACGCGGTCGTCGAGTGTCGCTTCCTGGACCAGCGTTTCGGCAAATACATTGGTATAGCTCGGCGCATTCGGCTTCACCTTCGCCTGCGCGCCGGTGATGACATCGAATTTGTTGACGCCGTGATATTTGTCGGCGGCGGCTTCCGCCGGCGCATAGCCCTTGCCCTTCTGGGTGACGATATGGATCAGCACCGGGCCATTGGCATTGTCGCGCACGTTGCGCAGCACAGGCAGAAGATGATCGAAGGAATGTCCATCGATCGGGCCGATATGGTAGAAGCCCATCTCCTCGAACATCGTCCCGCCGGTCACATAGCCGCGGGCATGCTCGACGGCGCGGGTGATGGCGCGGTCGATGTTCTTGCCGAGATAGGCCGTCAGTTTCTTGCCGAAGTCGCGGAAGCCCATATAGGTGCGCCCGGAAGCAAGGCGGGCGAGATAGGCGCTCATCGCGCCCGTCGGTGGCGCAATCGACATGTCGTTGTCGTTGAGGATGACGATCAGCCGCGCGTCCAGCGCGCCAGCATTGTTCAGCGCCTCATAGGCCATGCCGGCCGACAGCGCTCCGTCGCCGATGACGGCGATGACGCGGCGGTCCGTCTTGTCGATATCGGCAGCGACCGCCATGCCGAGACCGGCCGAAATCGAGGTCGAGGAGTGCGCAGCACCAAAGGGATCGTATTCGCTCTCTGCCCGGCGGGTGAAGCCCGAAAGGCCGTTTTCCTGGCGTAGCGTGCGGATGCGGTCTCGGCGTCCGGTCAGGATCTTGTGCGGATAACACTGGTGGCCGACGTCGAAGATCAGCCGGTCGTCAGGCGTATTGAAGACGCTGTGGATGGCGATCGTCAGCTCCACCACCCCAAGACCTGCGCCGAGATGCCCGCCAGTGCGGGAGACGGCATCGATCATTTCGTCCCTGACTTCGCGTGCAAGCTGCGGCAGATCGCGATCCTCGAGCTTGCGCAGGTCGGCAGGATAGGCGACCTGATCGAGCAGCGGGGTCTTCGGGGATTGTGTCACGGGCGGGCGCTCTTCTTTGACTGATCGGCTTTGCTTTATTCGATTGAATTGCGGCAAAACAACTACATTTGCATAACCGCAAGTTTTTCACCTTAGAGCACTTCAGCCCTCCGGCAAAGGCACGAATTCCTCTTCGTCGCCGGGGACGATGTCGAAGCGGCCGGTGCGCCATTCCTCCTTGGCCTTCTCGATCCGCTCCTTCGAGGAGGAGACGAAATTCCACCATATGTAGCGCTTGGAGTTCAGCGCTGCACCCCCGAACAGCATCAGATGACAGCCCTGAGTGCCTGCTTCCAGCGTGATCGCATCGCCCGGCCGGAACACGAGAAGCTGGTCTGGCGCGAACCTGTCGCCGGCAATGACGACCTCGCCCGCAAGCACGTAGACGGCCCGTTCCTCGTGCGCCGCACCGAAAGGAAATTTCGCGCCAGGCTGCAGGGAAATGTCGGCATAGAGCGTATCGGTGAAGGCCTTCACCGGCGATGTCAGGCCTTCGAAGGAGCCGATCACGACACGGCCGGTGACACCGCCATCCTCGATCAGCGGCATGTCGCTTTTTTCGGTATGGGTAAAGGAGGGATCGATTTCTTCCTTGTCGTCGGGCAGCGCCAGCCATGTCTGGAGGCCGGACATGGAAAGCGGATGGCCGCGCAGATTGTCCGGCGTGCGCTCGGAATGCACGATGCCGCGGCCGGCCGTCATCAGGTTGATGTCACCGGGGCGGATGACCTTTTCCGTGCCGAGGCTGTCGAGATGGCGGATTTCGCCGTCGAAGAGATAGGTGACCGTCGAAAGCCCGATATGCGGATGCGGCTTCACATCCAGCGCCTCGTCGGGCTTCAGGATCGCCGGCCCCATGCGGTCAAAGAAGATGAACGGCCCGACAAGCCGGCGCTGGCGCGTCGGCAGGGCGCGCCGCACCTGGAAACCACCGATATCGCTGGTGCGCGGAATGATCAGGTCCTCGATCGCGTCACAGGCGAAGGCGTCGCCGGGCAGGGGATCTTTACCGGGGAAAAAGGACATGGCGAACTCCGATCACAAGGGCTTAAGCCACAGATAGCGCCTGCCGGTCTGTGGCGAAAGGGCCAGTTTCTGAGATCGTCGTGAAGCCTTCAGATCGCGGTGAAGCCGTTATCGACGAAAAGATGGGCACCGTTGACGAAGAGCGATTCATCGCTGGCGAGATAGAGTGCGGCTCGGGCGACATCCTCCGGCTCTCCGATCCGGCCCTGCTGCGCGGCAATCGCAGCGTCGGACACATCCACGCCATGCGCCTGCAATTCCTTCACCTCGCGCAGGCCGTGCGGCGTACGGATGAAGCCGGGGCAGACGGCATTGCAGCGGATGTTACGGTCGCGGAATTCCACCGCGATGGCGCGCGCAAACATATGCACGGCGCCCTTGGTCGTATCGTAGAGCACTTCCATCGGCGTTGCCGCGACGGCAGAGATCGAGGAGGTGCAGACGATAGAGCCGCCGCCGGCCTCGATCATCTTGGGCAGCACCGCCTTCGTCATCAGGAACATGGAGCGTACGTTGACGGCGTGCAGCCAGTCCCATTCCTGCAGCGTGGTTTCCAGGAACGGCTTGATGACGATCGTGCCGGCATGGTTGAAGAGCACCGTAACCGGGCCATAACGTTCCTCGACGCCTGCCACGGCAGCATTGACGGCCACTTCATCCGAAACATCAGCCGTCCAGCAATCGGCCTCGCCGCCGGCCGCGCGGATCTCGTTGACGGTCTCCGCCGCTGCATCGCCATTGCGGTCGATGATGGCGACGTGCGCACCCTCAGCCGCAAACAGCTTCGATGCCGCGCCGCCCATGCCGGTAGCACCGCCTGAGACAATGGCGACCTTGCCCTTCAATCTGTCCGTCATTTCTTCTGTTCCCMTGATGTTGTCGAGGGATCATAGATCGACAGGAAGCTTGCAGCCAAGAGCCTTGGAAGAGATGGTTGCTGTGCCTCAGGCGCCGTCGAGCGGCTCCACGCCCTGCGGCTTGCCGGCGCGGTCGAGGCGGATCTTCTCGATGCGGTTTTCGGCGGCCGAGAGCAGCGTTTCGCAATGCTTCTTCAGCGCTTCGCCGCGCTCGTAGATCTCGATGGATTCATCCAGCGCCACGTCGCCGCGTTCCAGGCGGGCCACGATGCTTTCGAGTTCGGCAACCGCCTTTTCGAAGGAAAGACCGGAAACCTCCGGCTTGGCGCTGTCAGTCATTCTCAACCCTTCATCATTCTGAGGATATGCATACCCGCCGACTCGGCGAGTCCTTCCAGATCATAGCCGCCTTCCAGCAGGCTGACGACCCGGTTATTGGCGCTGCGATCGGCAACCTCCAGAAGCCGGCCCGTTGCCCAGTCGAAATCCTCACCCGTCAAGTTGATCTGCGCCAGCGGATCACGGTGATGCGCATCGAAACCGGCGGAGATGATGATGAGATCGGGCCTGAAATCGTTGAGTGCCGGCAGCACGCGCGACTTGAAAGCCTCGCGGAAATGGTCGCTGCCGACATTGGGCGAAAGCGGCGCATTGACGATCGTGCCATGCGCGCCATTCTCGTCCTTGGCGCCGGTCCCGGGATAAAGCGGCATCTGATGGGTGGAACAGAAAAGCACGGAGGGATCGTCCCAGAAGATATCCTGCGTGCCGTTGCCGTGGTGGACGTCCCAGTCGACGATGGCGACGCGTTCTGCGCCGTGAACCTTCTGCGCATGGCGGGCGGCGATCGCTGCATTGTTGAAGAAGCAAAAGCCCATCGCCGTCATCTTTTCGGCATGATGCCCCGGCGGGCGGGCGGCGACGAACACATTGTCCGCCTTGCCCCGGAACACGTCGTCGACGGCAGCCATCGCTCCACCGACGCCGGTCAGAGCCGCCTGCAGGCTCTTTTGGCTGGCATAGGTATCGGCTTCGAGCTGATTGATCTTGTCTTCCTCTTCCGGGATCTGCCGCATGACGGCGATAAGATGCTCCTCCGGATGGGCAAGCAGTACGGCGTCTTCATTCGCCTGCGGGGCTTCCTTTCGATCGAGACGTTCGAAATTCGGATGCTCCAGCGCCACATTGAGCGCGCGGATGCGGTCGGAGCGCTCGGGATGGCCTGACGGCGTCACGTGCTCGAGAAAAACAGGATGTTCGTAAAGACGGGTGCTCATGCAGGCACTCTATCGGTCGCAAATGTCATGATCCACAGCAGATGGAGCGCTGCGCGTCGATTTCAACAAGCCGCATCGTMGCGATTAACGCTCGCATCCTCCCGTTTACGCTATTTTAATTGTTTCGTTTACTTCGACGGACCCCATGCTAGGGTCATGGTGATAACCTGCAAGGCAGACCTGTAAATGAGTAAGACGAACCGCCCGGACATGGTGGAATTGCGCGTACCGTTTCGTGATGTGGACATGAACGGCCAGATGTTTCTGGCCTCCTATATTTCCTATGCCGAATCCGTACTTGCGAGCTTCTGGTCGTCGAGGCCAACAGTGGAAGACGAGCCCGTCTATACTGCCAGCAAGGTTTCCTGCATCCTTCATCGCCCGCTGCACTATCACGAGATGGTGACCTTCATCGCTGGCGTCGACAAGATCGGCGTACGTTCCATCGGCTTTCTCATCTCCTTCGAGATTGAGGACGAGCGTGTCGCCGAGGTAGAGATCATCTGGCAGGCGCGCACCAGCGACGATGGTTCGCCCGCCGCACTCCCCGAAGAGACCCGCGACTGGCTCTATAGTTTTCTCGATTAGATACGGATCGGCAGCAGCGGATAGCCTACCATGACGGCCCGGCCGACGAGCGCTGCGACAAAGGCCTTGATGACGTCGCCCGGAATGAAGACCATGCTGCCGATAAAGGCCTGCTGCAGACCGATATTGGCAGCAAAAGCCAGATAGGCGATGCCGAAAGCATAGAGCACGACGATGCCGCCGATCATGGCGGCGAGGAAGAAGCTGACCGTCTGCACGAGGCCGGACTGGTTGCCATGAACCAGACGCTCGCTGAGGAAGCCCGTCACGAAAGCGGCAAAGACCCAGCCGAACAGGAAGCCTGATGTCGGAGCCACGAAGGCGGCATATCCGCCACGGCCGCCCGAAAGCACCGGCAGTGTCATTGCAACAAGCAGCAGCACGATCAGCACGGAAATCGTGGCGCGTCTTGCGCCAAGCACGACGCCTGCCATCATGACGCCCAGCGATTGCGCGGTGATCGGCACCGGAATGAAGCCGAGATAGATGGGCGGCAGCAGACCGAGAGCCACGATAACAGCGGCAAAAAGAGCGGCAAGAACGAGGTCGCGTGTGCTCATCGTGATCTCCAATTCATAAATCGTTAACTGACATGCCGCCGAATGCCGCGCGCGTCAATCGCCGCTGCAATGTTATCCGCATCCCGTAGCGTCAAAATGATGAGCGGGGTCAGGATCGTCGTCGGCCGGACTTTCAGTCCGCGTGCCGCGTGCGCCTCGCTGATCGCGTGGTAGCGATTGATAATCTCGGGCACGAAGCGCAGCACGAGCCCGACCGCGAGGCCAATATCGTCTGCCTTCACCCAGCCGGTTCGTTCCAGCGGCCGGGCAAGCGCGGTTATCTCATCCATGAACTGGGTGATTGTTRTTGTCGCGGTCACGGCGGCGGCAAACAGCATCAGCGCCGTCAATCTCAAGAGTGTCGCCAGCGCGTCATGCCAGGGATTGACGATGAGGGTAAAGAGCGCCACGACCGCAATCGTCAGGAAGATCGGCCGCAGCCGGATGACCGATTCCTTCAGCGCCAGGCCGATGCTGCGATAGATCAGTGCGGTCAGCAGGGTGACGATGGCAAGCAGCGGAAGATTGTCCCCAATGAAGAGCACAAAGCCAAGCAGGAAGAGTGAGAGGATCTTTGCCCGCGGCGAAAGCCGGTGCAGGGCACTGTTGCCTTCGACATAAAGCGACTGCATCAGGCTGCGAGCTCCCTGTAGAGGGCGATCGCATCGGCCGCCGGCGCATCGGCCGCCAATTTGCCTTCGTGGAACAGAAGCACTCGCTCGAAACCTGATATCAATTCGAGATCATGGGTGATGACCAGGACATTCTCTTCCAGCCCGTCGATGGTCTTCTGCACGAGTGCCCGGTTGCGCAGGTCGAGCTGATTGGTCGGCTCGTCGAGGATCAGGATATTGGGTCCGGTCGCCAGCACCGAGCAGAGGGCTGCGAGCTGCAACTCGCCACCCGAAAGCTCGTGAGCACGGCGAACGGCCAGTTCCTCGGCGTTGAAGCGGGCAAGAACGAGCTCGACCTTTCTCTCTATCTCCGCTTTCGTAAATCCGCGGCCCTTGAGTCCGAAGGCAATATCGTCCTTGACGATAGGCAGGATGATCTGGTTTTGCGGCGACTGGAAGATGAAGCCGACATCGGCAAGCGCCGTCTTTTCATGAAGTGTGTCGCGCCCGTTGACCAGGACCTTGCCAGTGGTCGGTTTCATAAGCCCGTTGATCATCCGTGCGAAGGTCGTCTTGCCCGAACCGTTGAGGCCGATGACGCCCAGCCGGTTTTCGGTAAGAGAGAGTGTGAGTGGCTCGACCGCGACCCTTGCTCCGAAACTGGCGCCAGCGCTCTCGAAACGAATATCCAAGTATGATCCCCTTGTTTGAATTCCTGCTTCTATAAGGCAGCGGCCGTGCGATAAAGGATCAAAATCAAGTTGGCTCGAATATGGTATCGGGTAGCTAGGAAGATTTTCCGCGCTATGATCGCTGCATGACGAATCTGCTGTCCAATTCCGATGCCCGCCGTATCTTCCTCGCCAAGCAGGGGTTGAGTGCGCCTCCGAACCGCGCGCTGACCAAGGCCGGCCTGCTGGAGCTCATTCACGATCTCGGCTTCGTGCAGGTGGACAGCATCCAGACGGTGGAGCGCGCCCACCACCAGATCCTCTTCTCCCGCAATCAGACATACCGACGTGAACATTTAACCACGCTCCTGGAGAAGGAAGGCGCGCTCTTCGAGCACTGGACGCATGATGCTTCCATCCTGCCGAGCACCTTCTTCAAATACTGGAAGCATAAATTTCGCGACGAAGAAGTGGCGATCGTCGAACGCTGGCGCAAATGGCGTGGCGAGGGCTTCGAGGCCTCCTTTGAGGAAACCTATGAGCGGGTGGTGAAGGACGGGGCGATCCTGGCGCGCGACATGAAGGCGGATGGTCACGTCTCCGGTGGCTGGTGGAACTGGCACCCGAACAAGACGGCGCTCGAATATTTCTGGCGTACCGGCAAATTCGCCATCGCCGGCCGCTCCAACTTCCAGAAGATCTATGATCTTGTCGAGCGCGTCATCCCCGCCGAGTTCCACGAGCCTGAGGTCAGCCGCGAGGATTTCGTCGACTGGGCCTGCCGCAGCGCGCTCACTCGTCTGGGCTTTGCCACCCATGGCGAAATCGCCGCCTTCTGGGATCTGCTCTCGCCGGACGAGGCGAAGGCCTGGGTATGCGAACACCGAGACGAATTGATTGAAGTGCTGATCGAACCGGCTCTCGGCGGCAAGCCACGTTCCTCATGGGCTTTCACCGATTTCATAGATACAACAGATACTTACCCAGAGGCACCGGCACGAATCCGGGTGCTCAGCCCCTTTGATCCGATGATCAGGGACAGGAACCGGACCGAACGCCTGTTCGGTTTCTTCTATCGCATCGAGATCTTCGTGCCCGAGCCGAAGCGGGAATACGGCTATTACGTTTTCCCGCTTTTGGAAGGCGACAGGCTTATCGGCCGCATCGACATGAAGGCCGACAGGAAGAAGGGCACGCTGGATGTTAAGCGGCTGTGGCTGGAACCACGCGTGAAGGCATCTACGGGGCGGCTGGAAAAGCTGGAAGCGGAGCTCGAGCGCCTGGCGCGCTTCGCCAGCGTGGAAAAAGTCGTCTATCTGGACGGCTGGAAGGGATAATTCCTTCTCCCCTTAGGGAGAAGGAGCAATCAGCAGATCTCTGTCTTCGAAATCTTGATCCCGAATCCTTCCAGGCCGACATAGTGCCGTTCGCGGCTGGTCATCAGCGTGATCGAGCTGACACCGAGATCCTTAAGGATCTGGGCGCCGAGGCCGATTTCCAGCCATTCATTGTCGCGTGTCTGCGCTTCGGCGTGTGCCTCGCGACCCTGGCTGCGGGCCTTGCGGCCGTTGTCGTAATGGCCGACGCCAACCGAGCCTTCACGCAGGTAGACGATGACGCCACGCCCCTGTTCGGCAATCTTCTGCATGTAGAAATCGACCGGCTTGCGTTTGCCGAAAAGGTCATCCGCGACGTTTTCCGGATGCAGGCGCACTGGAATATCGACGCCATCACGGATGTCGCCGAAGACGACGGCGAGATGCTGCATCGGGTCCCAGGGCAGGGCGTAGGTGTGCGCCTTGGCCTTGCCGAACGGAGTTTCGATATCGAAGCTAGAGCCGAGCTCGATCAGCGTTTCCTTGCGCTGGCGATAGGCGATGAGGTCGGCGACCGAGAGGAGTTTCAGCCCGTGCTGTTCGGCGAAATCCACCACCTGCGGGCCGCGCGTCACCGTGCCGTCGTCATTGACGAGTTCACTGATAACACCGATTGGCGGCAGCCCGGCAAGCTTGCAGAGATCGACAGCAGCCTCCGTATGGCCGGAGCGCATCAGCACGCCACCTTCGCGGGAGACCAGCGGGAAGATGTGGCCGGGACGGACGAAATCCGACGCACCGACATTCGGGTTCGCAAGGTTGCGTACCGTCAGCGTGCGGTCGTCGGCGGAGATGCCCGTCGTCGTACCGTGCTTGAAATCGACAGAAACCGTGAAGGCGGTCGTATGGGCGGAATCGTTTTCCGCCACCATGGCGTTGAGGTTCAGCCGCTTGGCTTCCTCTTTCGGCATCGGCGCGCAGACGATCCCTGACGTGTGGCGCACGATGAAGGCCATCTTTTCGGGCGTCGCATGCACGGCAGCGACGATCAGGTCGCCTTCGTTTTCACGGTCATTGTCGTCCATGACGACGACGATCTCGCCGGCTTCGAAAGCCCGGATAGCGTCAACGACGCGCTTCTGGTCATAAGACATGGGACAATTCCTATTTCAGCCGGCCGGTCTGGCCGCGGTCGCGAAGATAATGGTCGGCAATGGCGCAGGCAATCATCGCCTCGCCGATCGGCACGGCGCGAATGCCGACGCAGGGGTCATGACGGCCCTTGGTGCGAATATCGACATTCTTGCCGTCGGCATCGATCGACTGCCGTTCTGTGAGAATGGAGGAGGTGGGCTTGACGGCAAAACGGGCGACGACCGGCTGGCCGGTCGAAATGCCGCCGAGAATACCGCCGGCATTGTTGGACAGGAAGATCGGCGTGCCGTCATTGCCCATCCGCATCTCGTCGGCATTGTCTTCGCCGCTCGTCTCTGCGGCGGCAAAACCATTGCCGATCTCCACGCCCTTGACAGCGTTGATCGACATCAGCAACGAAGCGATATCCTGGTCGAGCTTGCTATAGATGGGCGCACCGAGGCCCGCCGGAACGCCTTCAGCGATCACTTCGATGACGGCACCGATGGAAGAGCCGGCCTTGCGGATGCCGTCGAGATACTCTTCCCAGACGGGTACGATCTCGGCATCGGGGGAGAAGAACGGGTTCTGCCCGACCTGATCCCAGTCCCAGTTGGCGCGGTTGATCTTGTGCTTGCCGATCTGCACCAGCGCGCCACGGACGGACACGCCGGGTACGACGAGCCGGGCAATGCCGCCGGCTGCAACGCGGGCAGCGGTTTCGCGCGCCGAGGAACGACCGCCGCCGCGATAGTCGCGGATTCCGTATTTCACGTCATAGCTGAAGTCGGCATGGCCGGGGCGATACTGCCGGGCGATCTCGCCATAGTCCTTTGAACGCTGGTCGGTATTCTCGATTTGCATGGAAATCGGCGTGCCGGTGGTGATCATCGTCTCTCCGTCGGCGTCCATCATCACGCCGGAGAGAACCTTCACCAGGTCGTCTTCGCGCCGCTGGGTCACGAAGCGGCTCTGGCCGGGCTTGCGCTTGTCGAGCCAGACTTGCAGGTCCTCGAGTTTGAAGCGCAGCCCCGGAGGGCAGCCGTCTACGACGGCGCCGAGCGCTGGCCCGTGGCTTTCGCCCCAGGTGGTTACACGGAAGAGATGACCGAATGTATTGTGCGACATATGTTCCCGCCGGATGCGCGGAACCGGTCGTCACCGGCCGCGCCATTACTCGAAAAAGGCGCGACACTCATAGGCCAAAAAACCGCCCAGGCAAAAGCCTTTCTTTGCGCCTGATGGTGCTATCGGGGAATGGTGTTTCCGGTCTCTGCGAACGGTGATGTGGCTGGCTTCAGCGCTAGGATGCCAGAAGCCAGGCCGTGCCGCGCGCCTCGATCGCGAAATCGTCGAAGGAGAGAGGGCGTGCAAAGGCATAACCCTGCAGTAGATCGCAGCCGAGATCGCGTAGCAGTTCAGCATGCGCCATCGTCTCGACGCCCTCGGCCACCGTCTCGACGCCAAGCGAGCGGGCGATCTCGATGATGGAACTGACGAGCGTGCGCTCCTGCGAGGAAGCGACAATCGGCTGCACGAGCTGCCGGTCGATCTTCAGCCGTTTCGGCTTCAGCTTCAGCAGCGAGACGATCGAGGTATGGCCGGTGCCGAAATCATCGATCTCGATATCGATGCCGAGCGCCTTGATCTGTTCGAGATTCTGCGAGACCACGTCCTCGCTTTCGTCGAGGAAGATGGATTCCACCAGTTCGAAGGAGATTTCGCCGGGGCGGATCTGCAGGTCACCAAGGGAGTCCAGAAGGCTGCCATCATGCAGGCGCCGCGCCGAAACGTTGACCGAGATTTTCGGAACATAGACGCCCTGTGCCGCCCAGCGCATCTTGTCGCGCAGTGCAGTTTCCAGGACGATGCGGTCGAGCGTCTGTACGACATTGATCTCGTCGGCGATGCGCAGGAATTTGTCCGGTGTCAGCAGACCCTTGGAGGGATGGTGCCAGCGTACCAGCGCCTCGACACCGGTCAGCTTCATCGTCCGTGCGCAGAACTGCGGCTGATACCAGGCCGTGAACTCGCCATTGTCGATGCCGGCAAGGATCTCATCGGCCGTGCGCTTGTTGTTGATGATGTCGGCCTGCAGATTGTGGTTGAAGAATTCGTAACGGTTGCGGCCGAGGCTCTTGGCCCGGTAGAGCGCAATGTCTGCATTGATCAGTACCTTGCGGGCATCGATATGGATGCCGTTCGCCAGTGCGATGCCGATCGACACGCCGCAGCGACAGGAAAAACCCTGGAAATCGATGGGCTGACGCATCTCCTCGATGATACGGCCCGAAAGCTCCGCCATGTCCTTGTCGCCGACGTCGAAGGAAAGGATGACGAACTCGTCGCCGCCAATGCGGGCCACGACGTCGCTCTCGCGCAAGTTTCTGGAAAGCACGCGCGACGCATGCACCAGCATGGCATCGCCCGCTGCGTGCCCCAACGTGTCGTTGATTTCCTTGAAACGGTCGAGGTCTATATGCAGGATCGCGAATTTCTGTCGCTCCCTATGGCCGGCATCCGTCAGATTTTCCAGTGCGATATCGAGCTTGCGGCGGTTGGCAAGCGAGGTCAGCGGGTCGTGCAGGGAGTTGTGCTCGATCCGGTCCTTGGCGAGCTCCAGCTCGATATTCTTGGCAATCGCCTCATCCTTTGCGGCCTTGAGGCGCAGCGTCATCAACGCATCCTCGGTCGAATCGAAGGCGATGCCGATAATTTTCATCTCGCCGGTCGGCGTACGGTGCACCTTGCCGACGGAACGCWCGTAGCGAAAGCCGCCATTTTCGTCCGGCACGCGACAGACAAGCGTATGCGTGTCTCCGAGCTGCCTGAAATGCCTGGCGCTTTCGAGGGCCAGCCCGCGGTCATCGGGATGGATGCAGGAGAGCCAGGCGTCTTCGGTCACGAAGGCATTGCTCTGCTTCAGCCCATAAAGCTCGTGCATGCGCTCGTCCCAGATCGAGCCGCATTTGCCGAGGATCGCTTCCCAAATGCCGCATTGATAGGAATCAAGTGCCAGATCGAGTTTGCCGGACAGTTCGGAAAGCTCTGCCTCGCGGCTCGAAAGCTCCTCCAGCGCAAGTTCCAGCTCGGCATTCTTGAGCTCACTCGTTTCCTTGGCGAGACGAAGCGTGTTGGTGACTTCCGCGTCGGCCGTGACATCCCAGACGATGCCGATCGTCTTTCCGGCGCCACCGGCATCCGTATAGAAGGCGCCGACAGAGCGCAGATGGCGAATGCGCCCGTCTTCACGCATCACCCTGTATTGCGCGGTGCAGGCTTCCCCGGCGATAATGCAACCGAAGAAATGAACCTCGGCGATTTCCCGGTCTTCGGGCGCGATCGTCGAAAGCCACACTTCCAGTGGCCGGCTGCCTTCCATCGCTTTGAGGCCGTGAAGGGTGGATGCTCGTGCATCCCAGGTGAGGTGGGTGGCGCTCTCCTGCAGCTCCCAGATGCCGATCCGGGAGGATTCAAGCGCCAGGTTGAGGCGCTGCGACAGCTCCAGAAGTTTGCCCTCGCGGGCCTCAAGCTGCGCGATATTACGGTTGCGTTCGCCGAGCAGCAACGTGGCGAAGAAGATCGGGATGATGATCACGCAGCCTGCCGCGACGATGATCAATCGCAGTTCAGGCTGATTTTCGGGAACAGCGTGCCAGCCGGCGTTCGGTACGGCCGCGAGTTCCCATCGCCCGCCGGCGAAGTTGATTTTTCGGCGGAGCGGATCTTTCTTATAGATATCGGAAGGACCGAAGAAGGGTGCGGCCGTTTCGTCCGGAATGCCGATGTCGCGGACCGCGATCGACAGATGGTCGAGATGCGGATAGCGCTCCTGGTTTTCGCTGTTGCGTGCGGGCTTCAGGCCCGTCGTCTMGTAGAACATGTCCTGGTCGATGACCACCTCGACCGCCCCCCAGATGCGGCGCTGGCCGTTCTGCTTGACGAATACAGGGAAGAAGATCGCGAAGGCGTTTTCTGCATCCGTCGTCTTGAAAGGACCATAGAAGCGGGCCGACTGGTCGCCGGTATTGCGGCTTATCGACATGCGCTGCAGCAGCACGTCCCGCACATCCTTGCCGATTCGGTCTTTGCCTGATTGCGCCGGATAGACCGACTTGACGATGAAATCAGGCGCGACAGCAATATGGATGAAATTCGGGTTCTGGATCAGCAGCCAGTTGATCTGCCGCTCCATCTCCACTTCGTTCGTCTGCGTGCTGAGCGAGATCAGGTTGGAAAGGTCGCGGACGGCAGTGATGTCCATGTTGATCTGCGCCGTCATGCGGGCACGGATCAGGTTCGTCTCGTTTTCAGTATGGATTTGCAGCTCGCGCAGATGGGCGGCAGTATTGGCACTGTCGAGTGCAAAGCCGACGGCAACAACGACGACGGCCACGAGGGCGGAAACCAGCAGCGAGACACGCGTATTCTTGAGAACACGCCGCAGCCGGTTGCTGTTGCTCAGCCGGAATTGCAAATCACACACCCCCACATTCGCATCGACTTTAGGGTGCGGGGGTTAATTTACGATTGCGCGCATTCAGAGCTGCTAAATCGCGTAAACAGAGAGAAAAGCACGGTGAACGGGGCCTCTTGATTATCCGTAAAATCCTATTCATCAATTGGGCGCCGAAAGCCATTCTTCCGGGCAATTTTCGCCATATTCAGGAGTTTATCTGTGGCCACTCGATATCAACGGCGACGTTTCAAAGGGATTGCCGACATGCGTTTCGTTATTGCTACGCTTCTGGCCACGGCAAATTTTCTTTCGCCCATGAGCAGTTTTGCCGAGAGCGCTGATGTCGAGGCGACGATCAAGAAGGTCGACACGACCAATCTTGTCCTGACGCTCGATGACGGCAAGACCTATCAGGCGCCCGAAGAGTTCGATTTCGAAGGCCTGAAGGCCGGCGTCAAGGTTGTGATCTTCTATACGGAAGTCGACGGCAAGCGCATCATCAACGATCTCGATATCGTCAAATAAGCCCGGACTGGACTAGATCCAGCCGATCAGGCTCTGCGACGTCTCGATCTTCAAAATTCGGTCCTGGGGAATTTCGCCCTCGGAGGCGACGTCCTTCGGCAAGTTGGAGATCATCTTGAATAGGCTTCTGATGACGCCGCCGTGGGTGACGCAGACGGTTGGCCGATCGACCGAATTCAGCCATGCGCCGGTCCGCCACGACATGATCTCGTAGCTTTCCGCATCCTCGCCCGGCGGAATGAAATCCCATTTGTTGATGTTGCGTTCTGTGACGCGCTCGGCCTGCGAGGCCCGGAGCTGCTTGAGCGTGTGGCCTTCCCAGTCGCCGAAGGAGACTTCGACCAGGCGTTCGTCGGTGCGGTATTCCCCGGGCGGGAGCCCCATGGCTGATCGCATGATCTCCATGGTCTCGCGCGTGCGTCCGAGCGGGCTTGCGACGAAATCGAACTCCGCATCTTCGCCCTTAAGGATCGCCGCAAGGGCGATCCCGTTCTGCTTCGCCTGTTCGCGGCCGATCGCGTTGATCGGAATATCCTTCTGCCCCTGCAGGCGCCGCTCAGCATTCCAGTCGGTCTGGCCGTGTCTGATCACATAGATAAGCACGGGGATCGGCTCCACTTAGGGGCTAGGACGCCTCAGTCCTTGATGACGGAAATATCAGGCGCGTCCACAGCCTTCATGCCGATGACATGATAGCCGCTGTCGGCATGATGCACTTCACCCGTCACCGAACGCGACAGGTCCGAGAGAAGATAGAGGCCGACATCGCCCACTTCCTCGATGGTCACGGTACGACGCAGCGGCGCATTGTATTCGTTCCACTTGAGGATGTAGCGGAAATCGCCGATACCGGAGGCAGCGAGCGTTTTGATCGGGCCAGCCGAAACGGCGTTGACGCGGATGTTCTTCGGTCCGAGGTCGACGGCGAGATACTTAACGCTGGCTTCAAGCGCCGCCTTGGCGACACCCATGACATTGTAGTTCGGCATCACCTTTTCTGCACCGTAATAGGTGAGGGTGAGCATCGAACCACCCTCCGTCATCAGCTTCTCGGCGCGGCGAGCGACCGAGGTGAAGGAGTAGACGGAGATCTGCATGGTCTTGGTGAAATTGTCAGGCGAAGTATCGACGTAGCGACCGGTCAGCTCATCCTTGTCGGAAAAACCGATGGCATGCACGATGAAATCGATCTTGCCCCACAGCTTCTCGACATTTTCGAAAACGGCATCGATCGTGGATTCGTCGCTCACGTCACAATGGCCGACCATGACAGCGCCGATTTCGGCAGCCAGGGGCTCCACACGCTTCTTCAGGGCGTCGCCCTGGTAGGTGAATGCAACTTCTCCGCCCTGCGCATGAATGGCCTTAGCAATACCCCACGCAATCGAACGATTGTTGGCGACACCCATGATGACGCCGCGTTTGCCTGCCATGAGGCCGGATGCTTGAGCCATATTTCGTTTCCCTAGGAATTCTGATGATCCTGCCTATGGCATAGGCCGTTAATCGGTTCAAGCTTGGCAAAGATCATCAACTGTTAGGGATCGTAACAAAGGGTGCGATTGTCACCGAAATTTCATAAAAACAGCCCTTCACGCATGCTCCGCATGAGATCGGTGACCTTGTCGTCGGGTTTTTCCCACAACATAATGCGCAATTCCACGACGAGATCGCCTTTTCCGCCGCTGTCGTTGGGCAGGCCCTTGTCGGGAATGCGGATCGTCTTGTCGGAGCCGGACCAGGCAGGAACCGTCACATTGAGCGGTCCCTGCGGACCGTCGATACGCGCCTCGGTGCCGAGCACCGCATTCTCGATGTTCAACGGCAGCACCACATGCACGTCGAAACCGTCGACGGTGAAGCGTGGGTCGGCGGCGATATGGATATTGATCACGGCGTCGCCGCGCTGCATGCCCGGCAGCTTGAAACCCTGGCCCTTGAGCCGGATCTGGTGGCCTTCTGTCGTGCCGGCCGGCAGGGCGAATCCGACTTCGCGGCCTTCCGGAAGGGAAACAGTCGTCCAGCTTCCCTTCATGATGTCTTCGATCGTCACGGTCGCGGTCGCGACTTCGTCTGGCGCTTTCTCAAGACCCGGCTGGCCGGCGCCGGTGAAGCGGCGCACAAGCGAGGTCAAAAGGCTGAGTGGCAGCGACATGTTGGCGCCGCCGGCAACGGAGGCCTCTGTCTGCTCGTCCTCTGCCCTGGCGGGGTCGGATTCCGGGGTTTCCTGTTCTGGCGCCTTGGCCGCCTCGGCTGCATGCGGCTTGGCCTGTGCCTGCTGAGAATGCGCCTGCTGGGCCTGCGATTGGGCCTGTGCGCCGGTAGTGCGGGCTGTCTGCGCGCCGAAGATGCGCTCGACCACCTCTTCCGCAGCTTCCGTTGCGCCGGCCTGCTGCTGTTTAACACCCGCTGCCGCGGCAGCCTTCTGCGCATTGGCATTGGCGCGCGCAAGCTCTTCCATCACGCGCTCGGCGTTGGCCTGTGCAGCCTTTGCGCGGACGGCGGCCTCACGGGCCGCGTGCCGCTGCTGCATGATCGTTTGTTCCTGCTTCTTGGCTTCTGCCATGCGCACGGCATTGTCGAAGAGATTGCGCTTCCTCGGATCTTTCAGCGTTTCATAGGCGCGGCCGATCTCGGCAAAACGCGCGGTCGCCGTCGGGTCACCCTGATTGTGATCGGGATGCACGGCCTTGGCCATGTTGCGCCAGGCCGCCTTTATTTCGTCCGCCGCCGCGTCACGCTTGACGCCCAATATCTTGTATGGATCACGCATTGTTCGCACCGCCGCTGTCGCAATCCGGGAGGCATGTTCCTCGTGGCCGTTCCCGGAAACCGAATAATCAACTCAGACGCGCCGTCCGGTTCGCTGTTGCGAAAGGAAAGCCCGCTCGTCGGCCGATCGTGCGGGAGAGTTGCTAATCACTTCTTATTTCCGAACTTGGATATGGGGTGTTTTGCCGCGAATGGTTAGCCTTTCACTAAACATTGAGGCGAATCGGCACGGCACATTAACCCTGGCGTGTCAGGGGCGCATCGTGCCGAAACAGGTGGACAGACAGGGTCAGCTTTCCGGCTGGAAGCTCAAAAGCTGCCAGTTGCCACCGCCGACGAGGCAGGTCTTGCCAAAGAATTTGGCGATGCCGACATAGGAGTGCCGCGTCGTGCGGAACTGGCGGCAGACTTGGCCGGCGTCATTATTCTCGACGATCGTGTCGATTATGCCGGCGCTGCCGGTCGAGGCATTGGCCCAGGGAAGCGGCTGTCCCTCGAGCTTCTGGATATCGGCGGAGGTCACGGCGTTGCGCACCGTCATCTCGTCTGAAAGCGTATCTGTGCTGGGAGCGGGCTGCGGCACCGTGCCGGTTGCCACCGAACGGTCGACCTTTGCCGAACTCAGGAAATCGAACCCTCCAGCCACGCAGCCGGAAAGTGACAGAATCGCGATACTGACGATGGAGAGTCTGAAGCTGCGGCGCAGCGAACCCTTTGTATGGCGATGTGTCTTTGCTATGACTTCCACCCTGTATCCTTCCCCAGCTTCAAAGGCTGGGTCAGTTTTAATAAATCGCGGGATTTGAATTAATATGTCGGCAAACGGGTTAACAGGTGGTGACTTTACCGAAAGTGAAGAGCCCTTCAAGCTCTTTGGGGAATGGCTGAAGGAGGCGGAGGCTTCCGAAGTCAACGACCACAATGCTGTCGCGCTCGCGACGGTCGATGAAGATGGGCTGCCCAATGTCCGCATGGTTCTCCTGAAGGGTTTCGACACCGACGGATTCGTCTTCTACACGAATTTCGAGAGCCGGAAAGGTCGCGAAATCTTGGGGCAGAGGAAAGCCGCCATGTGTTTCCACTGGAAAACGTTGCGCCGTCAGGTGCGGGTTCGCGGCCCCGTCGAATTGGTCACCGATACCGAAGCCGACGCTTATTTCGCCACCCGCGCCCGTGGCAGCCGCATCGGTGCCTGGGCTTCCAAGCAGTCGCGCCCGCTCGAAAGCCGTTTTGCACTGGAAAAGGCCGTTGCCGAATATACGGCGCGCTACGCAATCGGCGAAATCCCGCGTCCGTCCTACTGGTCCGGCTTCCGGATCCGCCCGACCTCGATCGAATTCTGGAAAGACCAGAAATTCCGCCTGCACGACCGCATCGAGTTTCATCGCCCCGCACCGGAAGGCGCCTGGGATAAGGTGAGGATGTATCCCTAGAGGCGTTATTTTCCGAGCAGTTTCAAGGGAATGCCCGAGGCCAGCGCCGAAACGTAGCGTGGCTTATGGTAAAACCCGTTGAGCGAAATGCGCGGCATATAGGTGGCGTTGCTTGCGGCCGGGAAGCCCGGCTGCGTTGTGACCGCGACGGAAAAGCCGAGATTTGCCGCAACGCCAGCTTCCCGGCCTGTCGCAGCCTCCGGCGTGCCGTAGGGATAGGCGATCGCCCGAGGGCGAATGCCGGTGATCCGCTCGACATAATCGGCCGAGATTTCCATCTCGATCCGCGCTTCCGCCTGCGGCAGGCGGGCCAGCGCCCGATGGCTGATCGTATGGGCGCCGAGACTGGCGAGGGGGCTTGCCGCGAGCTTGCGCAGCTCCTGCGGCCCCATGACCAGTTCCCGCGTGATGTCGACCGGCTCAATTCCGTGGCGCCGGGCCAGCGCGTCCACCTCTGAGATGGCGCGGCTCTCGTCCAGCCTGTGGATAAACTCGGCAAGCCGGTCGAAGGCGTGCCATTTCCGGACCGGCGTGTCGAGCGCCAGTCTCTCCCGCCCGCGGCCGAAGTTGAATTCGACGCTGTTCTCCCTGCCGAGCAGCAGCGCCAGCGTTTCCCACCAGATGCTGTGCGAGCCTTCGGCAAAGCCTTGTGTTATGAAAACGGTAAAGGGAGCCCGATGCCGTTCGAAGACGGGCAGGGCATGGTCGAGATTGTTGCGATATCCGTCATCCAGCGTGAAGGCGGCAAACAGCCGATCGTCCTGCGGGTCCGACAAGAGGGAGGGCACCGCTTCGAGCGGTACGAAACGATAGCCGCTCCGCTTCAGCCGTCGAAGCGCGGCATCCAGAAATTCCGGTGTGATTTCAAGGTGTCGGTTCGGCTCGAACGGCTGGGCGACATGCGGGCGCACGTGATGAAGTGTAAAGATGACGCCGCGTCCGCGGGCCTCTTTCATGAGCCCGGCGGCATTCGCCAGCCAGGCCGCTTCCAGCCCGCTGCCGATCGCGATGCGCTTCAGCCGCCGCTTCCACTGACTCATTTTTCCCGTGACCCCGCTTTGCAATCGTGTCACACAAGCTATCAATGCCGCCGTTAAACCTTGCTGAATCCTGCCCGGAAAACGGTTTCTTTATCGGCTGTTAACCAAGCGAAACAAAAGCTTGGAAAAAACTTGGGCGTTGCCTCAAAGTCGCGCCAGATTGTGGGCATCTGTCACAATACGGGACATAATCCGGCTGTAGCGACTCGCCGGATAAAGTGAGGGGAAGTGCATGACAAGGCTTTTGGCTGCCATTCTGACCGCGACGCTGGCACTTTCTGCGCCTGTTGCGGCAGTCGCCGGCAGCGCTTCCCTCGTGCTCGATGCCCGCACCGGCAAGATCCTTGCGTCCGAAAATGGCGACACGCTGAACCATCCGGCATCGCTGACGAAGATGATGACGCTCTATCTCACCTTCGAGGCGCTCAATCGCGGCAAGCTCACCTGGGACACGCCGGTCACGATGTCGAAATATGCGGCCTCCCGTCCGCCGACGAAGCTCGGCGTGAAGCCGGGCGGGACGATCACCGTGCGTGAGGCGGTCTATGGCATGATCGTCAAATCGGCCAACGATGCTGCTGCCGCCATCGGTGAAAAGCTCGGTGGTTCGGAAAGCAATTTCGCCAGGCTCATGACCCAGAAGGCCCGCCAGCTCGGCATGAGCCGCACGGTCTTCGTCAATGCATCCGGCCTGCCGGACAAGCGCCAGATCACGACGGCGCGCGACATGTCCATGCTCGCCGTGGCACTGATGAAGAACTATCCCAGCGAATATCGCCTCTTCTCCATCGTGAGCTTCAATTTCCGTGGCCAGACTATCCGCGGCCACAACAATCTCATGTACCGCTACCAGGGAATGGATGGCATCAAGACCGGCTATACCAATGCCTCCGGCTTCAACATCGTCAGCGCCGTGAAGGACGGCAACCGGCGCGTGATCGGCGTGGTGCTCGGCGGCCGCACGGCCCGCAGCCGCGACGCCAAGATGGCAGCACTCTTCGATCGTTATATGGGCCGCGCGTCCTCTTCCGGCGGTGCAAAACTGGTCGCGAGCATGAATGCCAAGGAACAGGTCGAGGTAGCCTCGGCCGCTGACGACACCGATGTTCCGGTGCCGGCGAATGCGCCGCGCGTCGCCGACGCAGCATCCGCGCCGAAGGCGCTTGGTTTTGCTGATGACAGCGTGATCCCGCTGGAGCGTCCGGCGGCAATGGATGAGATCATGAATGCCGGCAAGGCGCAGAAAGCATCGGCTGGCAAGGCAGGTGGCTGGCAGATCCAGATTTCCGCGGCCCCGAGCGCGGATGCTGCCCGTGCGCTTCTTGCGCAGGCTAAGTCCGAGGCCGGTGCGCCGCTCGTTTCCGCCTCGCCTTACACGGAAGCTGTCGGCAAGGGCGCCAATGCGGTTTACCGCGCCCGTTTCGTCGGCTTCCAGAGCAAGGAAGACGCCACGTCTGCCTGCGACGCCCTGAAGAAGCGCTCCTATGACTGCATGCTCCTGCCGGACCAGGGCTGAGCTGCACGCTCTGGACAATTTGCGGGAATCGGCGCTCTCCTCATAAACAAAAGGAGAACGTCATGCTGCAGCGCCTTGCCGATCAGTTCGAGATATCATCGTCCGCCTACGCCGCCACTAACGACATCGCGCGCGATGCCGACTGGTTTCTGCTGAAACTGCAGGAGGAGATGGGTGAACTGACGCAGGCCTGGAACCGCCTGACCGGCCGCGGCCGTGCCAAGGGGCGCTCGCCCAAGGAGATGGAACGCGACCTCGCCGACGAGACCGCCGACATCCTCGGCCATGTCCTGCTCTTCGCCCGCCGCCACGATATCGACCTCGCTGCGGCAATCGAGCGGAAATGGAAATTCAGGCCGGAGGCCTGATCCGTTTGCTTATCAGTTGGCGGCGACCTTGCGCCGGTAGAATTTGCTGTCCACCGCCATGAGCGGAAATGCCGGCGGCAGGTCTTTGCCGGCGATCTCGGAAAAACCGTTCTTTTCGTAAAACCGGTGTGCGGCAAGGAATTTGTCGGTCGTGCCGAGGAAGATGTCGGTCAGGCCAACTTCGCTCGCATGGGCAAAGAGAGCTTCCAGTAGCCGGGCGGCGACGCCGTGCTCGCTGCCCCGCACCTCGGCGGCAACGAACATCTTCCGGAGAGCCGCCTGATTGTTGCCTATGTCCTTGAGGCCGACCGTGCCGACGACGTCGCCGTCCTTCACTGCAACCCAGAACTGGCCCTTGCCTGACTGGTAAAAGTCGGGAATGACGCGCAGGTCCGGCTGCGCGTCAGCGGTGATGTCGATGTCGAATTCTTCGCGCTGGATCGGCAGGATGACCGAGATCACGCCATCGGCATCGTCACGGGCGAAGGTTCTGATTTCGATTTCGACCATGACAGCACCGCCTCAGGCCTGCGTGCCGCCGACGGTGACCTGATCCATACGCAGATGCGGCTGGCCGACGCCGACAGGCACCCACTGGCCGCCCTTGCCGCAGTTGCCGATACCGGTATCGAGCTTCATGTCGTTGCCGATCATCGATACGCGCTTCATTGCATCCGGACCGTTGCCGATCAGCATGGCGCCCTTGATTGGTGCGCCGATCCTGCCGTTTTCAATGAGATAGGCCTCGGTGCAGCCGAAGACGAATTTGCCTGATGTGATGTCCACCTGACCACCGCCGAAGGAGAYGGCGTAGACACCCTTCTTGACCGAAGCGATGATTTCTTCCGGCGTCTTGTCGCCGCCGAGCATGTAGGTATTGGTCATGCGCGGCATCGGCACATGCGAATAGCCCTGGCGGCGACCGTTGCCGGTGGGGGCCATGCCCATCAACCGGGCGTTCTGCCGATCCTGCATGTAGCCGACCAGCTTGCCGTTGTCGATCAGCACGTTATAGGCCGAAGGCGTGCCCTCGTCGTCGATGGTGATCGAGCCGCGACGGCTGTCGATCGTGCCGTCATCGACAACCGTCACGCCTGGCGATGCCACCATCTGACCCAGCAGACCAGCAAAAGCCGAAGTCTTCTTGCGGTTAAAATCACCCTCGAGGCCGTGGCCCACTGCCTCATGCAGCATGACGCCCGGCCAGCCGGAGCCGAGCACGACATCCATCGTACCCGCTGGTGCCTCGATCGCTTCGAGATTGACGAGCGCCTGGCGCAGCGCCTCGTCGGCGCCCTGCTGCCAGCTTCCCGTCGCGATGAAATCGCCGAAGCCGATGCGGCCGCCCTGGCCGTAGGAGCCGCTTTCCTGCCGGTCGCCTTCTCCGACCATGACGGAGATGTTGATGCGCGTCATCGGCCGAATATCCTGCACGCGATGACCGTCGGCACGCAGGATATCAACCACCTGCCAGCTTGCCGCGACCGAAGCCGTGACCTGCCGCACCTTGTCATTCTTGCCGCGCAGATAGGCGTCGATATCAGTCAGAACCTTTACCTTCTCTTCGAAGGTCGGCGAGCCGATCGGGTTCTCGTCGGTATAGAGCTTGCGGTTGGTCCGCTGGGGTGCTGCCGCGTAAGAGCCGGAATAACCGCGCGTAACGGCGCCGACCGCGTCGGCTGCCCGCTTCAGCGCCGAGACGGAAAGGTCGCCAGCGTGGGCGTAGCCGACAGCCTCGCCGGCGACTGCCCGCAGGCCAAAACCCTGTTCAGTGTTGAAGCTGCCGCCCTTGAGGCGGCCATTGTCGAAGGTCAGCGATTCCGCCTGCGCGTGCTCGATGAAGAGCTCGCCGTCATCGGCGCCGGAAAGCGCCTCGGCGACATGCTTGCGCATCGTCGCTTCATCGGCATCGAAAAGCGTCAGCAGATCGGTGGTCATGGTCTTTTGCTCCGCAAGAAGAGCGGGAATGCTCAATAGCCGATGTAGGTCTGTTGTACCACGCGAGCAAGCCCTGACGGATCAGGGCAGGGAGTCGTAGCCTTCCGCAAAGCCTTTAAGGTCCACAGGGATGCCTATGCCTTCTTCCGGCGTCTGGAAGACGATGAAGGTTGCCTGTGCGCCGCTGCGGAAAGTCTTCAGGAGCTCGTCCTCGAGAACGACTTCGGCATAGCAGCCATCGGCGAAGCAGCGCACGAAATAGGCGCGGCCGATATCCTTGCCGTCGACATTGAGGCCGAGGCCGTTCGGGAGCAGCACGCCGAGCGGTGCCAGCACGCGCAGGATCTTCGACTTGCGGTCGGCTGTCTTCAGGACGACGACGGACAGGCCGACTTCCRGCCGGTCTTCGGCGATGACGTTCTGCATTAGCGCGCACTGCTCGGTCGAAGCACCAGCCGGCTTGTCGCAGACGACGGACCACGCGCCATGGTTGGACCTCACCGTGCCGGGAGCCGGTGGCTGTGTCTGGCCGGGCGTCACCTGCTCGACGTTCGGCGTCGCAGACGGCGCGGGCTGCTGTGCCGGAGCGGGCTTCGGGGCAGGCGCGGTCGGGCGCGACTGGGCGGGCGTCGGCGGCTGCTGCGCAAAGACGGGGCTCGTCGCGGCGGTCGCGATGCCTGCGGTCAGTACAAAAGACCGCGCGAGGGAACGGAAACCCATGAAAACCTCTGGATATCGAATCATTGCCGCTATTGTTGAAGCTGCCCACAAAAAATGAAAAGCCCCACCCCGTGAAAACCGGGGGACTGCGGCAGAAATAGGACCTCGCCAAAAGAATGTGCAATAGCTGGATTGGCCGCAAAGCCTGTTTTTCGTATGCTGATGAAAAGCTTGCGATGTTTTGCCATGGTTGACGATGCGCTCTTGGAGCAAAAATGCCGCATAGACAATTGCTTCTGCCTGTTGCGGCGGATGCCAAACTGTGGTTTGAAGCGCAGAAGATGGCAAGGATTCTGTGTCCGATTTGATGCAGATCAGCGCTCGAGGGAGATTACAAGGTGATTAAGAAGGCTTTTGCAGCTCTGACCGCGCTGGTCTGTCTGCTTTTTGCTTCCGGCACATTTGCCGATCAGCCGATGCCGTGGCAGGCTACGCTGCAGCCGGCAGCAACGCCGATCATGCGGGAGATCCGCTGGTTCGAACAATACACGCTGTGGTTCATCGTTCCGATCACGCTGTTCGTTCTCGTTCTTATTCTCGTCGTCTGTTACAAGTTCCGTGCTTCGGCAAACCCGGTTCCCTCCAAGACGAGCCACAATACGGTGATCGAAGTCATCTGGACCGTGGGGCCGGTCTTGGTGCTTCTCTTCCTCGCCGTTCCCTCCTTCACACTGCTGACCGCGCAGCTCACCCTGCCGGAAAATCCGGATGTGACCATCAAGGCGACCGCGACCCAGTGGCAGTGGAATTACGAATATGAAGGTTCGGGCGAAACGCCGGTTGCCTTCGATTCCTATCTTCTGAAAGAGCCGGATCGCGCCTCTGCAGGCAAAACCGATCTCGCCGTCTATCCGCGTCTTCTGGCTGTCGACAACGAACTCGTGCTGCCGGTCAACAAGACGGTCCGTGTTCTCGTCACCGCCGCGCCGACCGACGTCATCCACGCTTTCGCCATGCCGTCCTTCGGCGTCAAGATCGACGCCGTTCCGGGTCGCCTGAACGAAACCTGGTTCCGCGCCGAGCGCGAAGGTCTCTTCTACGGCCAGTGTTCCGAGCTTTGCGGCAAGGATCACGCGTTCATGCCGATCGCCATTCGCGTCGTCTCCGAAGACAGGTACAAGCAGTGGCTGACCACAGCTGCCAGCGATCTGCCCGGCGCCTACAAGACACTGATCGCCGCTGCCGATGGTTCTGCAAAGACCGTCGATGTCGCTGAAAACGTCGCAAAGTAAGATAGGGGATCGGGACAATGGCTGGACCTTCCGCTCACGACGATCATTCTCATGATCACCACGCTCATGACGCTCATGCGCATGACGACCACCACGATCACTCTCATGCGCCGAGCTTTGCCGACCGCTGGTTCTTCTCCACGAACCACAAGGATATCGGTACGCTCTACCTGATCTTCGCGATCTTCGCCGGTATCATCGGCGGCCTTCTCTCCGTTGCCATGCGCATGGAACTGCAGGAGCCGGGCATCCAGATCTTCCACGGTCTGGCTTCCATGGTTTACGGCTTCGAAGGCGATGCCGCCATCGATGGCGCCAAGCACATGTTCAACGTCTTCACCACCGCTCACGCGCTCATCATGATCTTCTTCATGGTCATGCCGGCGATGATCGGCGGTTTCGCCAACTGGATGGTGCCGATCATGATCGGTGCGCCTGATATGGCTTTCCCGCGCCTGAACAACATCTCCTTCTGGCTGATCGTTCCGGCATTCCTGCTGCTGTGTATCTCGATGTTCGTCGAAGGCCCGGCCGGTGCTTATGGCGCAGGTGGCGGCTGGACCATGTATCCGCCGCTCGCAGTCGGCGGTCAGCCGGGTCCGG
Source organism: Rhizobium sp. P1_E6 (assembly GCF_056405875.1). Classification (NCBI taxonomy): domain Bacteria; kingdom Pseudomonadati; phylum Pseudomonadota; class Alphaproteobacteria; order Hyphomicrobiales; family Rhizobiaceae; genus Rhizobium; species Rhizobium sp. P1_E6. Next base: position 31,753 of record NZ_JBFUBG010000010.1, read on the forward strand.
CGGTCGATCTTGCGATCTTCGCGCTCCACATTGCCRGTGCCTCGTCCATCCTCGGTGCGATCAACTTCATCACCACGATCCTCAACATGCGCGCTCCGGGCATGACGCTGCACAAGATGCCGCTCTTTGCCTGGGCCGTGCTGATCACCGCCTTCCTGCTGCTGCTCTCGCTGCCGGTTCTGGCTGGTGCCATCACCATGTTGCTCACCGACCGTAACTTCGGCACGGCCTTCTTCGCCCCGGAAGGCGGCGGTGACCCGATCCTCTACCAGCACCTGTTCTGGTTCTTCGGTCATCCGGAAGTCTACATCCTGATCCTGCCGGGCTTCGGCATCGTCAGCCACATCGTGTCGACTTTCTCGAAGAAGCCGGTCTTCGGTTATCTCGGCATGGCCTATGCCATGGTCGCCATCGGCGCCGTCGGCTTCGTCGTCTGGGCTCACCACATGTATACGGTCGGCCTGTCGCTTGACGCACAGCGCTACTTCGTCTTCGCGACGATGGTCATTGCCGTTCCGACGGGTGTGAAGATCTTCTCCTGGATCGCAACGATGTGGGGTGGCTCGATCACCTTCCGCACGCCGATGATCTGGGCGATCGGCTTCATCTTCCTCTTCACCGTCGGTGGCGTGACGGGCGTCCAGCTCGCAAACGCCGGCCTCGACCGCTCGCTGCATGACACCTATTACGTCGTGGCTCATTTCCACTACGTTCTGTCGCTCGGCGCCGTCTTCGCCATCTTCGCTGCCTGGTACTACTGGTTCCCGAAGATGACCGGCTACATGTACAACGAGTTCCTCGGCAAGCTGCACTTCTGGGTCATGTTCATCGGCGTGAACCTGGTGTTCTTCCCGCAACACTTCCTCGGCCTTGCCGGCATGCCGCGCCGCTACATCGACTACCCGGATGCATTTGCCGGCTGGAATTATGTTTCGTCGATCGGCTCCTACATCTCCTTCGTGGGCGTAATCATCTTCCTCGTCGGTGTGTGGGAAGCCTTCGCCAAGAAGCGCGTTGCCGGTGACAATCCGTGGGGTGAGGGTGCAACGACCCTCGAATGGCAGCTGCCTTCGCCGCCGCCATACCACCAGTGGGAACAGCTTCCGCGCATCAAATAAGATGCCGGACCACCAGGCGCCGCAAGATTCTGCGGCGTCTGGCAATTGAGTTATTCAGGACGGAATGATGACGGTTTTCGACAATCACGAGGCTCTTGCGGACGATGGCGATTTTCGCCTGTCGGAAGCTGGTGCGCGCGATTATTTCGAGCTTCTGAAACCGCGGGTCATGTCGCTCGTGGTCTTCACGGCCTTTGCCGGCCTGGTGCTGGCACCGGGTCACATCAACCCGATTCTTGGTGTAATCGCCATTCTTTGCATTGCCGTCGGCGCAGGCGCATCGGGTGCGCTGAACATGTGGTATGACGCCGATATCGACGCCGTCATGAGCCGCACTGCCAAGCGTCCGATCCCGGCTGGCCGCATCATGCCGAAGGAAGCGCTGGCCTTCGGCCTCGTCCTCTCCTGCTTCTCGGTGACGATCCTGGGTCTTGCGGTCAACTGGCTGTCGGCTTTTATCCTCGCCTTCACCATCTTCTTCTACGTCGTCATCTATACGATGTGGCTGAAGCGCTCGACGCCGCAGAACATCGTTATCGGCGGCGCGGCCGGCGCTTTCCCGCCGATGATCGGCTGGGCCTGCGTGACGAACTCCGTCACGATCGAAAGCACGGTTCTTTTCCTCATCATCTTCCTGTGGACACCGGCCCATTTCTGGGCGCTCGCGCTCTTCAAGATGCGGGATTACGAGGCTGTCGGCGTGCCGATGCTGCCGAACGTGGCGGGTGAGCGCACCACCAAGCACCAGATCGTCGCCTATGCTGTGCTGACGGCCATCTGCGCCGTGCTGCCGACCTTCCTCGGCTTTGCCAGTGCCGGTTATGGCGTGGTGGCCGCGGCACTCGGCGCGGTCTTCATATACTGTTCCATCGCCGTCTGGCGTATGCCCGACGGCGATCTCAAGATGATCCCGGCGAAGAAGCTGTTCGGCTTCTCGATCTTCTATCTCTTTGCCGTATTCTCGGCGCTGATGCTCGACCGGCTCGTTGCCGTGCTCGTCTCGTATGCAGGAGGCTCGTTCTGATGGAACTGGTCAAGCTTACCGAAGCGCAGCGCAAATCGCGTCGCAATCGCAACATCGCACTCGGCGTCGTGCTCGCTGGTCTGGTGATCCTTTTCTACGCCATCACCATCGTCAAGTTCCTGGGACATGGAGGCTGATACGATGAGCGATGTCGCCACCGCACCGAAGAAGCCGCGCAATAACGGTGCAGTCGTCTTCATGTGCCTGAGCTTCGTCGTCGGCATGGGCGCTATGAGCTATGCTGCCGTGCCGCTCTATCGCCTTTTCTGCCAGGTGACTGGTTACAACGGCACAACGCAGCGTGTCGATCAGGTCTCTAATGTCATTCTCGACCGTACGATGCGCGTGACTTTCGATGCCAACGTCGCTCCCGGCCTGCAGTGGGAATTCAAGCCGGTCGAGCGCGAGGTCAATCCGAAGATCGGCGAAACCATCCAGGTCAAATTCATCGCCGAGAATCGTTCCAACGAAACTCAGCGCGGCCAGGCGATCTTCAACGTAACACCGGGCGAGGCGGGCGCCTATTTCAACAAGGTGCAATGTTTCTGCTTTAATGAAACAGACCTGAAGCCGGGCGAGAAGCTTGAAATGCCGGTCGTGTTCTACATCGATCCGGAAATTACCAAGGCCGCTGAATCGAAAAGCATTCGCACGGTCACGCTGTCATACACGTTCTATCCCAAAGAGGGTCCGAAGCCGGTGGCTTCGAATGAGAATGGAACGGGACAGACTGAAAAGAAACTTTGATTGAGGAGTGTTTCCGGCGTTGCCGGAAGCGGAGAAGGAAGACACCGGGGATCTGACATGGCCGATGCTCATCAGAAGAATCACGACTATCACATCATAGCTCCGAGCCCGTGGCCGATATTGGCCTCGTTCGGCGCATTCCTGATGGCCTTCGGCGGCGTCGGCTACATGCGCTACCTGAACGGCGGCTCGCTGCATGTTTTCGGTATCGAGTGGGCCCATCCGTGGGTCTTCTTCATCGGGCTGGCTGTCGTTTTCTACGTCATGTACGGCTGGTGGTCCGATACCGTGAAGGAAGCACACGAGGGCGCCCATACACGCGTCGTGTCGCTGCACCTGCGCTACGGCATGATCATGTTCATCGCTTCGGAAGTGATGTTCTTCGTTGCCTGGTTCTGGGCTTATTTCGATGCCAGCCTCTTTCCGCACGAGGCAATCCAGGCTTCGCGCCTTGCCTATACCGGTGGCGTCTGGCCGCCGAAGGGCATCGAGGTTCTCGATCCCTGGCACCTGCCGATCTACAACACCGTCATCCTGCTGCTCTCTGGCACGACGGTGACCTGGGCTCATCACGCTCTGCTGCACAACGACCGCAAAGGCCTTATTCAGGGCTTGACGCTGACGGTTGTGCTGGGCGTGCTCTTCTCCAGCGTCCAGGCCTATGAATATGCACATGCTCCGTTCGAGTTCCGCAATTCGATCTACGGCGCAACCTTCTTCATGGCCACTGGCTTCCATGGCTTCCACGTTCTGGTGGGCACCATCTTCCTGTTGGTCTGCCTCATCCGTGCGTTGCGCGGCGACTTTACGCCAAAACAGCACTTCGGCTTCGAGGCGGCTGCCTGGTACTGGCACTTCGTCGACGTCGTCTGGCTATTCCTGTTCTTCTGCATCTATGTCTGGGGCGGCTGGGGCGCTCCAGTGGCTGCGGGCTGATACGGGCCGGATAGAAATTAAAAAGGCGGGCGCCACTGGCCCCGCCTTTTTCTTTGTCTAGATACCGCCTTTCGTCTTACCGTTGGCCGGCCAGCCTCTCGAAGGCTGTAGGCTCGGGAATGCCGAGATCCAGCTGGTGGCGGATTGCCTCGGCGCATTCGAGCGCCGTCAGCACAGACGTATCGACCTCCATGTCATAAAGGCCGGGGCGATGCACCTCGTCCTGCCAGCGCTGTACCGGTTCGGGAACGGGCACTTCTCCCGTGGCGCGCAGATAGAGCGTCTCGCGCCCTTCCTCCGCGATTTCCCGCCGCTGCATGATCGTCTCGATCGGGCATCTGACGCCGACGAACAATACGGGAAAACCCTCCAGGCGCCGGGCGCAGTCGCCGAGAATGCCGAGTGGCTGCGAATAGCTGTCGTGATGGCCGAGATCGGCCACCACGTTGAGGCCCAATCCGGCGTGAATGGCGATCGATTCGTAGAGCGCTGCATAGAGGAACGGCACCAGTTCCTCCAAGTCCGGCCGCTCGCCGCCCGGCCTGAGCCCGATACCGGGCAGGTAGCGCTTCGGCGTCATGGCATTATATGTATCGACGCCGAAGTTGATCCACGGTCCCTCGAATTCCTCCTGGATCGCGCGCGCGATGCTGGATTTACCGCTTCGCGGCGCACCGTTCAGGATAATGATCTGTCCGGCATGGCTATCGTTGGTCATCAGTCTTCTTCTTCTGTTTGGCGCGAATCGCTGAGGCGAAACCGCGCAGGCATTTCCATTCGGGATGCGAATACTTTATGGGAGAGTTAAGGCAGGCGACGAAAAGCCGCCTGCATGGAGATCGGCATGAGTGAAGATAGCGCGCAATTTCCACCGGTCGACCCGGTCAAGACCGGCATCAAGGGATGCTGCCCCCGCTGCGGCCACGGCCAGCTTTTCGATGGTGTGCTGGGGCTCAAGCCGCGTTGCGCCGCCTGCGGGCTCGACTATTCCTTCGCCGATGCGGGTGATGGCCCCGCCGTCTTCGTCATCCTCATTGTCGGCTTCATCATTATCGGTTCGGTGCTCTGGCTGCAGGTCAATTATGCACCCCCGATCTGGGTTCACATTCTGCTCTTTGCCCCGCTCACAATCATACTCTCCCTGCTGGCGTTGCGCTGGTGCAAGGGAATCCTCATCGCCATGCAATATCGCCACAATGCCCGCGAGGGACGTCTGAGTGACTGACATCGAAAGTCCGGCCCCGCGCCGCAAGCTGCCGGTCTTTACCGGCATAACCGTACTCATCGCGCTCGCCATCCTGATTTCGCTCGGCACCTGGCAGGTGGAGCGCCTTCACTGGAAGGAAGGCCTGCTCGCCGATATCGCCGAGCGCCGAGCCGCAGCCCCGGTTCCTCTTGCGGATATCGAGACCATGGCCGCTCAGGGTGGCGATATCGAGTATCGCACGGTCACCGCGACCGGCCGCTACATCAACAACAAGGAGCGCCATTTCTTCGCCACGTGGCGCGGTCAGACAGGCTATTACATCTATACGCCGCTGCAGCTTGCGGACGGGCGCTATATCCTGGTCAACAGAGGCTTCGTTCCCTACGAGAACAAGGAGCCGGAAATGCGCATGCAGGGTCAGTTGACCGACCAGCAGACGGTGACCGGCCTCGCGCGCGCAAAACTCCCCGGCAAGCCCTCTTCGCTGGTGCCTGACAATGATGTGGCAAAGAACATCTTCTACTGGAAAGATCTCGATGTGATGGCGTCAAGCGTCGACCTCGACAAGGTTGATGTCCTGCCCTTCTTTGTCGATGCCGATTCCACGCCCAACCCCGCGGGCTTTCCAATCGGCGGCGTCACGCAGGTCGATCTGCCGAACGACCATCTGCAATATGCCTTCACCTGGTATGGGCTGGCTGCGGCGCTCGTCGGTGTCGTCGCCATCTCCTGGTTCCGTCCCCGCAAGGGTGCAGCGGAATAGTATCGCTTCAATTCCGACCCATATTGGGTTAGAGGTCCCTGAAGCTTTATCTGGATATGTTATGAACATTGCGGCAAAACCTCCCTTGACGATCAGGCTCTGCGGTCCGCGCGGCTTCTGCGCCGGCGTCGATCGGGCGATCCAGATCGTCGTGCTGGCTCTGAAGGCCTATGGTGCGCCTGTTTATGTCCGCCACGAGATCGTCCATAACCGCTATGTCGTGGAGGGTCTGGAGGCCAAGGGCGCCGTTTTCGTCGAGGAACTTGACGAAATCCCGGCGGAACATCGTGCCCAGCCGGTCGTCTTTTCTGCTCACGGCGTGCCGAAATCCGTGCCCGAGGATGCCAATGCCCGCAATCTCTTCTATCTCGACGCAACCTGTCCGCTGGTTTCCAAGGTCCACAAGCAGGCGATGCGCCACAACCGCCTCGGCCGCCATGTCGTCCTGATCGGCCATGCCGGCCATCCCGAAGTGATCGGCACCATGGGTCAGCTGCCCGAAGGCACTGTTTCCCTCATCGAAACTGTCGAGGATGCGGACGCCTATCAGCCTGATGATGCCGATAATCTCGGCTATGTCACGCAGACGACGCTTTCGGTCGACGATACCGCCGGCGTCATCAAGCGGCTTGAAGAGCGCTTCCCCAACCTGCGGGCTCCGGCCGCTGATTCCATCTGCTATGCCACGACCAACCGCCAGGAAGTGGTCAAGGAAGCAGCCCCCGGCTGCGATCTGTTCATCATCGTCGGCGCACCGAATTCGTCCAATTCCAAGCGGCTTGTCGAAGTGGCGCTCAGGGCGGGGGCGAAGAAGTCTATCCTCGTGCAGCGTGCTTCCGAACTCGACTGGGATGAGATCGGCCCGATCGCTACGCTTGGCCTGTCTGCCGGTGCCTCTGCCCCGGAAGTGATCGTCAACGAGATCATCGAGGCCTTCCGCACCCGCTTCGATGCCCGCGTCGAGCTTGCCGAAACCGTGCAGGAAAACGAGCATTTCCTCGTCAACCGCGAACTGCGCAGCCTTGAACTGACGACGGCCGACATGGCATTCGTGAACGGGGAATGAAGTGAGGGGATCTCCCCTCTCTGTCCTGCCTATCTGACGACACCGGTTCTACAGTGAGATATCTACCTTGGCAGTTTATACCGATATCGCCGAAGACGATCTGAAATGGTTTCTCACCGAATATGATGCCGGCACGTTGCTCTCCTACAAGGGCATCGCCGAAGGCGTCGAGAATTCCAACTTTCTGATGCATACCTCAAAAGCGCCGCTCATCCTGACGCTTTACGAGAAACGGGTGGAGAAGGGCGATCTGCCGTTCTTTCTCGGCCTGATGCAGCATCTGTCCGCCCGCGGCCTGTCCTGCCCGCTGCCGCTCCCGCGCAAGGATGGCGCGCTGCTGGGCACGCTGTCGGGCCGTCCCGCCGCACTCATCTCCTTCCTGGAAGGCATGTGGCTCAGAAAGCCAGAAGCCAAACATTGCCGCGAAGTCGGCAAGGCGCTGGCGCAAATGCATGTCGCCGGCGAAGGTTTTTCGCTGACGCGGCCGAACGCCTTGTCGCTCGAAGGCTGGCAGACGCTCTGGGACAAGTCCGAGGCCCGCGCCGACGAGGTCGAGCCCGGCCTGCAGAACGAGATCCGCAGCGATCTCAATTTCCTGCGCGCCTATTGGCCGAAGGATTTGCCTGATGGCGTCATCCACGCCGATCTTTTCCCCGATAACGTCTTCTTCCTGGGTGACGAGCTTTCGGGGCTCATCGATTTCTACTTCGCCTGCAATGATCTGCTCGCCTATGACGTTTCGATCTGCCTCAACGCCTGGTGCTTCGAAAAGGACGGCGCCTACAACATCACCAAGGGCACGCAGATGCTGGAAGGGTACCAGAGCGTGCGTCCAATGAGCGATGCAGAGATCAAAGCTCTGCCGGTGCTTTCCCGCGGCTCGGCGCTACGCTTCTTCCTCACCCGTCTCTACGACTGGCTGATGACGCCGGAAGGCGCGATGGTGACCAAAAAGGATCCTTTGGAATATCTGCGCAAGCTGCGCTTCCACCGCCAGATTTCCTCGCCCGCCGAATATGGACTGAGCCTATGAAGCATATTGATATCTTCACGGATGGCGCGTGCTCCGGCAATCCCGGGCCCGGCGGTTGGGGGGCGGTCCTGCGCTATGGCGACGTGGAAAAGGAACTCTGCGGCGGCGAGGCGGAAACCACCAACAACCGCATGGAACTCCTGGCCGCTATTTCCGCGCTGACTGCTCTGAAGGAGCCCTGCGAAATCGATCTCTATACCGACAGCGCCTATGTAAAGGACGGAATTTCCAAGTGGATTTTCGGCTGGAAGAAGAACGGCTGGAGGACATCGGATAACAAGCCGGTGAAGAATGCCGAACTCTGGCAGGCGTTGGAAGAGGCGCGCAACCGGCATAAGGTTACGCTCCATTGGGTCAAGGGCCATGCCGGCCATCCTGAGAACGAACGCGCCGACGAACTCGCCCGCAAGGGAATGGAGCCCTTCAAGAAGAGCAAGAAGGCAAGCTGATCAGGCCGCCTGCCGCTGGTCTGCCGCAGCATTCTGTATCAGCCGGTGCATATATTCGAGCTTCGTCACGACAGGCGGTGACAGCACGAAGGGATAGGAATCCGGCTGCCCCATGCTGCGCTGGATCGCATTGATCGCAAGGCTGAGCGGCACCCAGGCGCCGACGAGCTGTTCGGCGCTCTGGGCGCGATAGGGATTGAAATCCACCTCACCAGCAATCTCTTCATGCCCGCGCGGATCGATCGCGATGCCAAAGCTGCGCGCCGTTTCCAGCGTATCGACGATGTGCAGGTAATGTGCGAAGCATTCTGCGAAATCCTCCCAGGGGTGGACGGAGGCGTAGGCGCTGATGAAGCTGTCCTGCCAGCCGGCAACGGGTCCGTTGGCATAGCGGTCCTGCAACGCCGTCCCATAGTCCCGTCGCTCGTCGCCGAAGACGGCGCGGAATTCGTCGAAGCCATCGCGGTCGTGCACCAGCTTGTTCCAGATGAAGTGCCCGGTCTCATGGCGGAAATGGCCGAGCAGGGTGCGATAGGGCTCATCCATTGCCGTGCGCGCCAGCTCGCGGGTCACGTCGTCTGCTTCGGCTGCACGGATCGCGATCAGCCCGTCCTCATGGCCGGTCATGGCCGGTACGACATTGCCGTCATTCTGCACGGTGTCTTCAAGAAAATCGAAAACGAGGCCGCCTTGCGGGTCGTCCTGCCGGTCCGGATGCGGCAGGTTCCAGCGCAGTAGCGAGTAGAACAGGTGGCGCTGCGCCAGGCTGATACGGCGCCAGCGGTCGATACCATCTTGCGTGTCGGTATTCGGCACCAGCCGGTTATGGCGGCAGGCAATGCAGAAATCATTGTTGTCATCGACCAGCCAGTTGCAGATGTCGAGGCCCGCATTGGCGCAGAACTGTACGAGCCGGTTCGGCTCGGAGACGAGCTGCCAGTTCGCCTCGTCGCGCGATTCCAGCGCATGCATGGAAAGATCGCCCGCAAAGAAGCCGAGGCGATGGTTGCAGCGCACGCACTGCCTGTTGTCGAAATGGATGACCTGATCGCAATTGTCGCAGGCAAACAACCTCATGGCAGCCTCCTACAGGCGGGTATGACGGAAAATGCCCGCCGCACATGGGTGCGACAGGCATTGCATGTGCGGATGAAACGAGGCGTCACAGCCGGTCGACAGCGCCCTTCAGCTTGTCCTTGACCTTGCCGCTCGCGACCTGGGCCTTACCCTTGGCTTCCTGCACATTGCCCTTAGCCTGCATTTCGCGGTCGCCGGTGGCCTTGCCGGCAGTCTTCTTTGCCTTGCCGGCCATCTCATTGACCTTGCCGGAAATCTTGTCGCCAGTGCTACCCATGTGTGTGTCTCCTTTCGGATCACGGACGGAGTGTCCGCGCTTGCCGACAGAAAACGCGAGTGACCGAATTTCGTTCCGGAATGATGCGGTCAGGCGTGGCCGGCTTCGGCCGAAAGCATGGCCGGCGTCACGCCCATGCTGGCAAGCGCCCGCTCATACTTGTCATCGAGGCAGCGATCGAAGATCAGCTCCTCATTGGCCGCGCAATTGAGCCAGCCATTGGAGGCCACCTCGTTTTCGAGCTGGCCCGCACCCCAGGAGGAATAGCCGAGCAGCATGGTAGCCCGCTTCGGGCCGCCGCCCTTGGAGATGGCGCGCACGATATCAAGCGTCGCCGTCAGGCAGATATCGTCACTAACGGGGATGGAAGAGTCGCTGATATAATCGTCGGAATGCAGCACGAAACCGCGACCGCTTTCGACCGGCCCACCGGTTTGGATCGGAAACTCACGCGCATCTTTCGGCAGCACGATGGAATCTTCCTGCTTGATCATATCGAGATGCAGCAGAACATCGGTGAAGGTCAGGCTTTGCGGGCGATTGATGACGAAGCCCATGGCCCCTGCATCCGAGTGGGCGCAGATATAGATCACTGCGCGCGCGAAGTTACGATCCTCCATGCCGGGCATGGCGATCAGGAACTGACCGTCGAAAAATCCGCGTTCCCGTCTGTTCTTCAGCGTTGCTAGGGACATGGTTCCTCCTGCCGCCAGACCGCACAAAGGCTCCGACAAGAGAAACATGGGGCAATGTCACAAATCAATCAACTGAAAATGAAGATTTAAATGGGCAGGACTTCTGGCGGCTATTGGCAAGTTTCGATAAACCCTTGTTCCATGAGAGTTATTTCTTTGCTCGCGCGGCCCCTGTTGATTGCAGTCATTTCGGCGGCGTCCGTGCTTCCATTGTTGCGTCAGGCGCATGCGGAAATGAGCGACTGGGCGGAGAACGAAGGTGGCCGCATGCGTCTCGTGGCGCTGCCGCCGGACGCTGACGGCCATATAAAGGCAGGCCTGCAGATCGAGCCGAAGCCCGGCTGGATCACCTATTGGCGTGAACCGGGCAACAACGGCATCCCGCCGCAGGTCACCATCGCACCGCAAAGCGGCGTCACTCTTGACGCCATTTCCTATCCCGCTCCGAAATATATCTCCAGCAGCAAGGCCGAGGATATCGGCTATGAGGCGCCGGTGACCCTGCCTTTGTCGCTGACGGCTTCGAAGGCAGGTCTGGTCGTTCTCGACGCCACCGCCTTCATCGGCATCTGCAAGGATATCTGCATTCCTTTCCAGGCGCAGCTTTCATTGAAATTCGGTGCTGCCGCCCAGTCGCGCCCACAGGAGGAAATGATCCTTCAGAGCGCCGCTGCCCGCCTTCCCGAAGCGCCGTCTGCCGATTTCGAGGTCGTAGCACACATTATGTCGCCCGACCTGAAGCAGCTCTCCCTGAAGATCACTTTGCCGGAGGCGGGAAGCGGCACGCCCGACATCGTCGTTACCGGACCGAGCGGTTATGCGTTCACCAAGCAGATGAATGTTGCGCGCAGCGGCAAGGCCTATTCCACCGACATCGCCATCGGCAAGCTGCCGAAGAACTATGACACCAGCGGCAAGCAATGGCGGGTGCTTATCATCGACGGCGCACGCGCCATGGAAAGCACGCTTGCCTTTGATTGACCGCATCTTATAGTCCCTCTCGATCCCCCGCGGCCGTGCCGCGACCAGCCAGAACCGAGGAGAAAATCCATGACCATCGCGATCGGCGACAAGCTCCCTGCCGCCACCTTCAAGGAAAAGATTACCGACGGCCCGGTCGAAACCACGACCGAGCAGCTTTTTGCCGGCAAGCGCGTCGTGCTCTTCGCCGTTCCGGGCGCCTTCACGCCCACCTGTTCGCTGAACCACCTGCCGGGCTATCTGGAAAACCGCGATGCCATCCTCGCCAAGGGCGTTGACGACATCGCCGTCCTTGCTGTCAACGACTGGCATGTGATGGGCGCCTGGGCGCAGTCGTCGGGTGGTCTCGGCAAGATCCATTTCCTCGCCGACTGGGATGCCGGTTTCACCAAGGCAGTCGGTCTCGACGCCGATCTTTCCGGCGGCGGCCTCGGCGTTCGCTCCAAGCGTTATTCCATGCTGGTTGAGAATGGCGTCGTAAAGTCGCTCAACGTCGAGGAAACGCCCGGTCAGGCAACGGTTTCCGGCGCGGCCGCAATGCTCGAACAGCTCTGAGGTCCATTTCCGCAGATCGAATGCTGGGGCGCCTTCGGGCGCCCTTTTTTGTTTTGGTCAAACGATCGGTATCTGGTCCCTCGACCGCAGGCCGCGGCATTGATCGAATCGCTTGCCTCATTCTCGCCATATTTGTTATAACATAACGGTAATGTTATTACATAAAAGGAATGATCATGTCGTCCGCCCCTGAACGTCTCGCCATCAGTCTTCTCGGGCAATCGGCACTTTTGCGTGCAAGCGGCGCGATTGCTGTCGTCGCCCTGCTTTGGCTCGCCATTCACTGGGCGGTTCTCCTGCCATGAACGCGCCTGACATCCGCCTCGACAACCTCACCGTCTCCTATGACCGTCATGCCGCCGTTCATCATCTCTCCGGCACGTTCGTGCCCGGCAGCCTGACGGCAATCGCCGGACCGAATGGCGCGGGAAAATCCACGCTGCTCAAGGCGATCATGGGGGAACTGCGCCCTGCCGAGGGGCGGGTGGAGCACCGGCTGCAACGCAGCGATTTCGGCTATCTACCGCAGGCAGCGGAGATCAACAGGCGTTTCCCGATCTCGGTTCTGGATACCGTATCGCTCGGAGCCTGGCGCTCGGCGGGCGCCTTTGGCCGCATTGCAAGGCAGGACACGCTACGTGCCCGCGAGGCACTCACCACCGTCGGGCTGGAAGGCTTCGGGAAGCGTCATATCGGCTCGCTTTCGGCCGGCCAGTTCCAGCGCGTTCTCTTTGCGCGCCTGCTGCTGCAGGATGCCCGCATCATCCTGCTCGACGAACCGTTCACCGCCATCGACGCCCGCACGACAAGGGACCTGCTCGACATCGTGGTCCGCTGGCATGGCGACGGCCGGACGGTAATCGCCGTGCTCCATGATTTGGAGCAGGTGAGGGCGCATTTCCCGGAAACCTTGCTGCTTGCCCGCCGGCTGATCGGTTGGGGCCCGACGCAGGAAGTCATGTCCTCTGCCAATCTTCTGCAGGCCCGCGCCATGGCCGAACGCTGGGACGAGGATGCCGAAGCCTGCGAGCCGGCGGCATGACGGCTTACGATATCTTCTTCGCCCCATTCGCCGACTATGGCTTCATGCGCCGCGCGCTCGTCGCTTGCCTGTGCCTTGGTCTCGGTTCCGGCCCCATCGGTGTTTTCCTGATGCTTCGCCGGATGAGCCTGATGGGAGATGCCATGAGCCATGCCGTGCTGCCCGGTGCTGCGGTCGGCTATCTCGTTGCCGGCTCGCTGTCGCTGACCGCAATGGGCATTGGTGGTCTCGTGGCGGGTCTCTCGGTTGCGCTGCTGTCAGGCGTCGTCAGCCGCATGACCGTGCTGCAGGAGGATGCGAGTTTCGCAAGCTTCTATCTGGCGTCACTGGCCCTGGGTGTCCTTATCGTCTCGCTGCGCGGTTCGAACATCGATCTGCTGCACGTGCTTTTCGGCACGATCCTTGCCATTGACGCGCCGGCGCTGACACAGATTGGTGCCATCACGTCGGTCACATTGCTGGCGCTTGCGATCATCTACCGCCCGCTGGTCGCGGAATGCTTCGATCCGGGCTTCCTGCGCGCCGTCGGCGGGCGCGGGCCGGTCTATCATTTTCTTTTCCTGCTGTTGGTGGTGTTAAACCTTGTTGCGAGCTTCCAGGCGCTCGGCACATTAATGGCCGTCGGCCTGATGATGCTGCCGGCGGCGATCGCCCAGCTCTGGTCCCGCAGCCTGCCGGCCATGATGACGACAGCGACGGTGAGTGCCGCAGCCTCCGGCTACCTCGGCCTCGTCGCGTCATATCACCTCGAACTTGCCTCCGGCCCGACGATCATCATGACGGCAGCCCTGCTTTACGTCCTCTCCATCTTCTTCGCGCCGTCGGGCCTTGCCCGGCGTTTCTTCCCCCGCCCGCATCTGAAGGGCTGATCACAGGAGACACCAATGATATCTCGCAGACTGCTTCTTTCCGCGGCCTTGCCCATGCTGATGACGCTTTCGGCCGTGCCGGCTTCCGCCGAAACGCTGAAGGTCGTTGCCTCCTTCACCGTGCTTGCCGATGTCGTCCGCCAGGTCGGCGGCGATCACGTCAAGGTCACGAGCCTCGTCGGACCGAACGGCGATCCCCATGAATTCGAGCCGTCGCCGGCCGATGCCAAGGCGCTGAATGCCGCTAAAGTCACCTTCGTCAGCGGCGAGGGGCTGGAAGGCTGGATGGACCGCCTGATCACCGCCTCCGGCTACAAGGGAAATCCGGTCACGGTGTCAGAGGGCATTGACACCCGCACGATGGAAGAGGATGGAAAGACCGTCACCGATCCGCATGTCTGGAACAGCCCTGTCAATGTGAAGGTCTGGGTCGCCAATATCGAGAACGCACTTTCCGCTGCCGATCCGGTCGATGCGGCAGCCTTCAAGGCGAATGCTGAAAAGTACACGAAGAAGCTCGACGAACTGGATGCCTATGCACATTCCAAGTTCGACAAGATCGCCGAGAACAGCCGCAAGGTGCTGACCAGCCACGATGCCTTCGGCTATTTCGGCCGGGAATATAATGTCAGCTTCCTGGCACCCCTCGGCCTGTCGACCGAAAGCGAAGCATCGGCGGCCGACGTTGCCAAGCTGATCGAACAGATCAAGCAGGAACACGTGAAGACCTATTTCTTCGAAAACTCCAACGATCCGCGGCTCGTCAAGCAGGTTGCTACCGCGACCGGTGCCGAGCCGGGCGGGGAGCTTTACGTCGAATCGCTGTCGGACGCCAAAGGCCCGGCGCCGACCTACGAAAAGATGTTCCGCTACAATGTCGACCGGCTCTCCACCGCCATGGCGAAGTCGAGCTGAGCTGCGTCGGGAATGACGCAATTCCGGACGGAAAAACCGCTACACACTTTTCCTGGAATTGCTTCGTCAGATAACGAGATCGAAAACCAGGAGGCCGGCCAGGCCTCCGTCCGTCGACGAGACGATGCGCTCGCCGACGGCCACATGCTCTGGATGCACGAGATAGGTATCCCGGGCCTCCGGGCTTTCGAAGGTCACCGCAAAACCGTCGACGAAACCGCCATGCAGCCCCTCGGGTGAAACATTCGGCCCGTGTTTAATGTCAAGAATTCCCGGAATCACCTGCTTCAGCGCCACGATGGCTTCGAACAGCGCCTGCTTGTCATCCGGTGTAAAAGCGCTCTTCAGCCGCATGAATACGCAGTGCAGGATCATAGGGTAGCTCCCGGTTTTGTTTGCGGGCAGAATAACGACGAAAGCGGCGAGGGCAACGATATTTCGCGCCCGCAGTCGCTGGATCTGGCAAAAGCCACCCCGCCTACATCTGGTCCGCTGCGACCACCTGACGGTTATAGATCTTGCGGACGAGATCGTTGGACAAGGCGCGTGCAGTGCTTTTCTGCTCTTCCGTCATCGGGCGGCAGGTATCCTTGAGATTCGAGCCGTCAATCACTGTCGCTGCCCCGGAATTGGCGATGACGATATGCCAGCTGCAAGCGGCCACTTTGTCGACGATCACAGCGCCGCGACAACCGGTAGAGAGGCAGAAGGCCACGGTGACCTGCGCGCCATGATCTCCCTTATGAGCCAGGGCATAGGCCGCCTGAAAGTTCTTTTTCAGGGTTTCACAGCGCGCCGGCGCCGCTGTCGCCAGGCAGCTCAGCGAGGGCGGATGAATTTCGGCGGCGTAGACCGGAGAGACGCAAAAGGCGCCCATCGAGAGGGCGAGCAGAAGCTTCAGCATCGGATTTTCCTTGTTGCGCTAAGGCAGAGGCGCATATCGGCGGCCAATGGTCAATGGCCGCCGCAAGCAGGGAAAGCAGTATCGAGCGGAGAGGTGCCAATCCCCCGGAAAAAACCGATGAAACAAGCTTCGGGATCAGGCGCGCTTCGTTAACGGAAACCGTTCCCTCAAGAGCCGCAGCACCGATTCCGACGGCATCGGCGGGCCGAAGAGATAGCTCTGACCGTAGCTGCAGCCCATCTTGGCCAGTTCGATCGCATCCTCGTTGGACTCGATGCCCTCCGCGACGACCTTCATGTCCAGCTCGCGCGCCATGGAAATCACCGATTTCAAGATGGTCGCCTTCTTGTCGCTGTTGTCGCGCACCAGCGCCTTGTCGAGCTTGATCGTGTCGAAGGGGAAGCGTGTAAGGTAGGCGAGAGAGGAATGGCCGGTGCCGAAGTCGTCGAGCGCCAGGCCGAGGCCTGCTTCCTTCAGCTTCTGCAGCACGAGGCGCGCCTGTTCCGGATTCTCCATCACCATGGATTCCGTCAGCTCGAGCTTCAGCTGCGAAGGATCAAATTGGGTCTTCGCCAGCACCGAGCGGAYGTCGTCGTAGAGTTCGTTGTTGAGAAGCTGCACGCTGGACAGATTGATAGAGACGAAGATCGGCAGTTCGCCGGTCTGGTTCTGCCAGGCCATCAGGTCGTTGGTCGCCTGTTCCAGCGCGAAGATGCCGAGCGCGCCGATGATGTCGGACGCCTCGGCGATCGGAATGAATTCAGACGGCGGGATATTGCCGCGCTTGGGATGTTCCCAGCGCATCAGCGCCTCGAAGCCGGCGATCTCGACATCCTCCAGCCGTGCGATCGGCTGGTAGACCATCGAAAGCTCCTTGCGCTCGATGGCGCGGCGAAGGTCCGATTCGAGCTGCAGGCGGTCGGTGCCGAAATCGCGGAAGGCCGGCTGGAACGGCTCCACGCGGTTGCCGCCGGCGCGTTTGGCGCGGTACATGGCAAGCTCGGCGTCACTGAGCAAGCCCGACGCGCTCTCCTGCTGGTCCACCCAGGAGGTGAGGCCGATGGAGGCCGTCAGGATGATCTCCCGGTTGGAGAAGTTGATCGGCACCATGATCGCCTTGCTCATCGCATCGGCGAAATCCGCGACCTTGGCCGGATCGTGCTCGGAAACGAGAATGAGGCCGAACTGATCGCCGGAAAGGCGTGCCAGCGTATCCTGCGGTTTCAGCAGTCGACGCAGGCGGCGGGTGAGTGCGATCAGGATATTGTCACCGGCGGCGACACCGAGGGAATCGTTGACCAGCTTGTAGCGGTCGATGTCGATCACCATGACGGTCGGGCGCAGCGTTTCGCCGCCCGGCGCCAATGTCAGCACCGACTGCAGGCGGTCGAGGAAGACCTGCCGGTTCGGCAGGCCCGTCAGGTTGTCGTGCAACGCATCTTGCAGCAGCCGCTCGACGGAATTCTTCTGCTCGGTCACGTCGACGATCGTGCCGACGCAGCGAATGATCTCGCCATTCGAGCCGAGGACCGGCCGCGCGCGGATCAACAGCCAGTGGAAATGGCCATCTTCGGCGCGGATGCGGAACTCGTGGTTCAGCCGCCCGCGTCGATGCTCGAGCAGCACGTCCAGTGTGGCGCGGAAGCGGTCGCGATCATCGGGGTGCAGCCGCGGCAGCCAGTTCCGCGCCGCCCCATGCATCATGCCCGCCGATAGTCCGAGCTTCACGGAAACGTCGGGAATGGTCACCACGCGGTCGCGCGCCACGTCCCAATCCCAGACCATGTCGCCAGAACCCGTCAGCGCCAGCGACTGGCGCTCCAGATCGGAGAACAGTCCCTGCTGGAATGCGCCGCCAGCAAAGGCGTGCTGCATGACGGTAAAGCCGATCAGGAGCACGATAAGCACGAGACCGCCGCCGAGCGCCGGCTGGATGATGTCGTTGTCGAGCCGACCGGTCACCGTCAGCCACGCGCCGAAAAGCCAGACGAGCGTCAGCGCCCAAGCCGGCACGAGCAGGATGGCGCGGTCATAGCGGTTGAAGCCAAGATAGATGATGAGCAGCAGGCCGGTCGCCGCCGTCAGCGCGAAGGAGAGTCGTGCGATGCCGGCTGCAATCGATGGATCATAGATCGCAACGCCGAACAGCAGGGCGAGACCCAGCACCCAGGCAAGCGTCGCATAGCCGAGATGCACATGCCATCGGTTGAGATTGAGATAGGTGAACAGGAAGATCACGAAACTGGAGGCGAGCGCCACCTCCGCACAGGCGCGCCATATTCGTTGATCCGCCGAGGCGACACTGATCAGCTTTCCGAGAAAGCCGAAGTCGACACAGATATAACCGAGCACCGCCCATGCGAGAGCCGCGGTCGCCGGCAGCATCGAGGTACCCTTGACGACGAAGAGGATCGTCAGGAAGACGGCGAGCAGGCCGGCAATGCCGAGAACGATGCCGCGATAGAGCGTGAAGGCGTTGATCGTATCCTTGTAGGCGTCCGGCTCCCACAGATAGATCTGCGGCAGATCGGGCGTCGCGAGCTCGGCAACAAAGGTGATGACGGCGCCTGGGTTCAGAGTGATACGGAAGACGTCAGCCTCGTCGCTCTGCTGGCGGTCGAGCGCGAAACCTTCGCTCGGCGTGATCGCGATGATACGTTGCGAACCGAGGTCGGGCCAGAACAGCTTGGAATTGACGAGGCGGAAGTGCGGCGCGACGATGACGCGCTCAAGCTGCTCTTCCGAGACGTTGGCGAGCGCAAAGACCGCCCAGTCGCCCTGATGGTTTTCCGAACTCGAGCGCACCTCGATGCGCCGGCGGATGCCATCGGCACCGGCCGCGGTCGAAACCTGGAAAGCTTCGCCCTGATTGGCGTAGATTTCGGTGGTAGCAGTCAGGTCCAGCGCAGTGTCGTCGCGGGAAATCTTGACCGGTTCGGCCGCCTGCACGGTTCCCGCCGCAAGGGCGAGTACCGACAGGAGAAGGGCTGCGATCACCGCGATCATTCGTCCGGACGGTGACGTCGGCAGCATGCGGTCTTTGTTCATCGGCTGTTGGGTTTCCTGCCTGTATCCGCGTCGGTGGCCAGACGTGAAAACATCACGTGATCATGCCACTGACCGTTGATCTTCAAATATCCGCGCAGGTAGCCTTCCCGCTGGAACCCGGCTTTCTCAAGCAGGCGAATGCTCCGTGCATTCTCTGGAATACAGGCTGCTTCGATACGGTGCAACTCAAGCCCTGCGAAGATATAGGGAATAACCAGTTGAAGTGCGGCGAACATATGGCCCTGGCCGGCATAACGCTCGCCCATCCAATAGCCGATCATGCAGCTCTGGGCGGCACCCCGGCGGATATAGCCGATGGTGATGCCGCCGACGAGCGCCATGTCCTTCTTCTGGAAGATGAAGAGCGGGATCGCCTGTCCCGAGGCATATTCCTGCTTGCCGCGGATCACCCGGGCGCGAAAAGAGCCTTCGGTCAGCTCGTCGCGCCGCCATGTCGGCTCCCAGGGTTCCAGAAAGCGGCGGCTGTCGGCGCGAAGCCGGTGCCACTGATTGAAATCCTGGTAGCGCGGCAGGCGCAGGACATATTTATCGTTTTCAAGTTCGACCGCTTCGGGCTGTCGCGAAAGGAACCGAAAAACCGATTTTGGCATCGATAACCCCCGGCGCAACGGATGTGGCGGTCAGCGGCTTGCGAGCTTCGTCTTCGGTGCCGGAACCGAAAGCGAGGCGGTGATGTCTTCCATCGGGGCAAGCTGCTCAAGCGGGCCGATCGCCGAAAGCGTCGGGACGGTATCGTAGAAGAGGCGACCGGCAAGATCGGTCAGGCGCTCGATGGTGATGCCTTCCAGGCGTTCCATCATCTCCGGATTGGAGATCGGACGGCCGTAGAGCATCATCTGCCGGGCGACCTGGCCGGCCCGCGCCGCAGGACTTTCCTGGCCCATGAGAAGCTGCGCGCGGATCTGCGCACGGGCTCGCTCGATTTCCTTCTGGTCGATGCTGTCGGCCGACTTGTGCAGCTCATCGATGATGACGGGCACCAGCTCCGGCAGGTTTTCGCCGCCGGTCGCGGCATGGATGCCGAAGATGCCGGTATCGGAAAAGCCCCAATGGAAGGCATAGACCGAATAACAGAGGCCGCGGAACTCGCGCACTTCCTGGAACAGGCGGGAGGACATGCCGCCGCCAAGGATATTGGCGAGGATCTGCGAGCAATAGAAATCGCGGGCATGGTAGGCCTTGCCCTCGAAGCCGAGCAGGATCTGCGCATCCATGAGATCGCGCGGCTCGCGCACATTGCCGCCGATATAGCGTGCAGCCTCCATGACCGGCGGAGCATTGGGCTGGGTCGGCAGACTGGCGAAGCGGTCTTCGACCATGCGGACGAATTCGTCATGCTGGACGGCGCCCGCCGCCACCACGAACATCCGGTCGGTCGTGTAATTGCGGCCGAGATAAGAGCGGATCTGTTGCGGCGTGAAGGAAACGACGGTTTCCGGCGTGCCGAGGATCGGCCGGCCGAGGGTCTGACCGCGATAGGCCACCTCGGAGAAGCGGTCGAAGACGACGTCGTCGGGCGTGTCGTTGGCCGCGTTGATCTCCTGCAGGATAACCTGCTTTTCGCGCTCCAGCTCTTCTTCCTCGAAGGCGGATTCCGTCAGGATATCCGCAAGGATATCGACGGCGAGCGGCACGTGGTCCTTCAATACGCGAGCATAATAGGACGTCGTCTCGGTGGAGGTTGCGGCGTTCACTTCGCCGCCGACATCCTCGATTTCCTCGGCGATCTCACGGGCGGAACGTCGCCCCGTTCCTTTGAAGGCCATGTGCTCGAGCAGGTGGGCAATTCCGTGCTCGTCTTCCGTCTCGTTGCGCGAACCTGATTTGATCCAGACTCCGAGCGCAGCGCTTTCAAGGTGCGGCATGGTCTGTGTGACTACTGTCAGCCCGGATTTGAGCCGGGTGCACTCAACTGTCATGTGCTATCTTTCTGCGCCTGCCGTCATCTAGCTGCGGGCATGCTTGCCGATAAAGGTTTCAACCGCTTTGAGCTCGGGCTCGATGATCTGGAAGCGCTCCTCCCTGTGCATCAGATCAGCAAGCCACGTCGGAAGCGCCGGGTCAATACCGGAGGCGGATTTTACGGCCGCCGGGAATTTCGCCGGGTGGGCGGTCGCAAGCGTCACCATCGGGGTATCAGCCTTTTCCCGCTTGGCGGCCACGAAGACGCCGATAGCCGAATGCGGATCGAGCAGATAGCCGGTGTCCGCATAGGTCTTGCGGATCGTTTCAGCCACCTGGCGTTCGCTCGCGCGGCCGGCGCGGAAATCCTTCCTGATGAACTTCAGCGCTTCGGGCGAAATCTCGAACCCACTGGATTGCTTGAGGCTTTCCATGGCGGCGCGCACCTTGGAGGCGTCGCGGTCATAGGCTTCGAACAGCAGTCGCTCGAAGTTGGAGGATATCTGGATATCCATTGATGGAGAGGTCGTCGCCTTCACCGCCTTCATGTCGTAACGGCCGGTCTTCAGCGTCCGCGCCAGGATATCGTTCTCGTTGGTGGCAATGACGWGCTTGTCGATCGGCAGCCCCATACGCTTTGCACAGTAGCCGGCGAAGATGTCGCCGAAATTGCCTGTCGGTACGGTGAAGGAGATCTTCCGGTCCGGTCCGCCCAGTGCCACCGCCGTCGTGAAGTAATAGACGATCTGCGCCATGATGCGCGCCCAGTTGATCGAGTTGACACCCGAAAGCTTCACCTTGTCGCGGAAGGCCGCGTCGTTGAACATGGCTTTGACGAGGTTCTGGCAATCGTCGAAATTGCCTTCGACGGCGAGCGCGTACACGTTGCCGGCCGTCGACGTCGTCATCTGCCGCTGTTGTACCGGCGAGACCTTGCCATGGGGGAAGAGGATGAAGATGTCGGTGCGGTCACGGCCGGCAAAGGCGTCGATCGCAGCGCCACCCGTATCGCCCGAGGTGGCGCCGACAATCGTCGCCCGCTCGCCGCGCTTCTCCAGCGCATAATCCATCAGGCGGGCGAGAAGCTGCATCGCCACGTCCTTGAAGGCGAGCGTCGTGCCGTGGAAGAGCTCCATGACGAAACTGTTCGGGCCGGTCTGCACCAGCGGCGCGATCGCCGGATGACGGAAAGTACCGTAGGCCTCGTCGATCATCGCCCGGAAGGTTTCGTCGGGAATTTCGCCATTGGTGAAGGGCGATAGGATGGTGAAGGCGATCTCCTGATAGCTCTTGCCGCGCAGCGCCCGGATTTCCTTTTTGGAAAAGCTCGGCCATTTGCGGGGAACGTAGAGCCCGCCGTCGCGCGCCAGCCCTGCCAAAAGGGCGTCGCAAAAGCCGAGGGAAGGGGCCTCGCCGCGGGTCGAGATATAGTCCACGTTCGTCATCCTTGATCTATGGCTGGAGAAATTCGGTGCGCAAACGAGATGCTGCCTTCACCGAAAACCTGGAACCTGCCGGCACGCCGGGGCACCATCGCAGGTATCTCATTGAACTTGCCCGCATCCGGCGCCGAAAAGTGCATCAAAACGGTGCTTACCCAATCGATTTTTCTTTGCGCCGCTGATATAGACCATCGCCAACTGTCATGAAAGGCCTTGCGCAAAAGTCGCAAGAACCTACAGGAACCTAGAAAAAAGCGTTCGCAAGGGATGGAATATCGTGCTCGGCAAGGTCTCTCGTTTCGTCGTTTCCGCATCGCTCCTTGCTGCTCTTGCCAGCTGCAATTCGCTTGGTCTCGGTGGCGACAGCAAACCTGAAGCTGCTGCTGCCAGCAGCGGCCCCGCTCCGCTACAGCCGAACGGCAATGCCCAGATCATGCCCGTAGCCCCGACCAATCCGTCGTCGAACCAGGCTCCGATCGGCACCGGCGTTACCGCACAGGGCGCGGTCGCACCCGTTGTGCAGGGCGCATGCCCACAGATTTTCCTGCGCGATCAGGATGCGATCTTCCGCACCTATGCGAAGGGAGCAAAGACAGGCGACGCGCAACAGGTGGTCTTCCAGGCCTCCTTCGGTGATTATACGCGCCAGTGCACGCTGAACGACACAGCGCTTTCCATGACCGTCGTGGCCCAGCTTCGCCTCGTCGCCGGTCCAGGCGGTACGCCGGGTCCGGTGACCCTGCCGATCCGCATCTCGGTATTGGACGGTCAGGACGTGCTGTCATCGGAAGTCATCAATTTCCCGACCGAGATTCCGTCGGGCTCATCTGCCACGCAGGTCATCTTCCGTCATGAAGGCGTCAAGATGCCGGTCGGCTCCGGGGCACTCGTCCGCGTCAACGTCGGCTTCGACAATCAGCCGGCCAAGAATGGCGGCAAGGGCGCGAAGAAGAAGAGCAGCTGACGGCTCTCAGGGCTCTCCGTCGATCACCACCCACGCATTCGCGATCGGCTGTCCGTTAAAATGCGGGAAGTCGTTGCCGAGGAAATTCTTGAGGTCGTTGATCGCGTCGATCACCCTTTCACGACTGTCGACGAAATTTATGTCGGTATTGCCGCTTGCAAGCCGGGCCGTCAGGTTGATACAGCCGACACTCGCCAGAAATCCATGGCCCGGATGCACCAGGATTTCCGTGCGGTTTCCGGTATTCAGCAGTTCGAGGCCCGGCTTCGGCGTTTGATCGGGGTCGTTTGAAACGAGGTAGCCGATCGTGAGGTAGTGGGAGCCTGCTTGCGTCGCAAGCGGATAGCGGCCTGCTTCAATTCGCCTGCCGTTGCCCCGCACTCTGTTGTCACCCGGTCCCTTCGTTTCCACTGAGGTTCCGGAGAGGCCATCGCGGGCATTGCCATTGTGGTGGATCTGGTAAGTTCCGATTGTGCGGGTTCTGCCGTGGCGGTTTTGCTCGCTCTGCCGGTTGATGAACAATTCCCAGCCTTGTCCCATGATGGGCATGACGTCCTCCTCCGTCTAAACTGGTGAGCCGGCGGAAAGCGTCGATCAGCCTCGGAGCCGGTGGATCGGAAAATCCACCGGGACCATAACATGAACTCTAGAGTTGCATAACAAAATAGCGCCCGCAGGCCCTGCAGGCGTTTAAAGCACGCCTTCCCATTCCGCCAGAGCCGCGACGACACCCGGCAAATCGTTCATGCGCGAGATGACAGTCTCTGCGCCCGCATCCGTCAGCTTGTCGGCATGCGAGGGGTAGGTGTGCGAGCCGCCGGTAAAGCCGATGACCCGCATGCCGGCAGCACGGGCTGCATGAACGCCGTGGGTGGAATCTTCGACGACGACTGTCTTGGAAGGCGAAACGCCCATCTGGCTTGCGCCGTGCAGGAAGATATCCGGCTTCGGCTTGGCGCGGTCGGGGCCGAGATCCTTGGCGGAGAAGATGTTCGGCGCAAAGAGCTTCTTCAGGCCGACCTTGCCCAGCATCATGTCGAGCCGCTGGCTTGAGGAGTTCGAGCAGATGCAGCGCTGCATCGACAAGCGGCTGACGGCGAATTCGACGCCGGGAATGGCCTGGACTTCCTGCTCAAGCCGGATGTCCAGAAGCTTTTGCGACTTGTCGAGCAAGGATGCCGAGATCGGAATGCTGGCTTCCCGTTCGATCTGGAAGAGGATGTCTTGCCAGGTGAGACCTGCAAAGCGCTCGTTCATTTCCTCGACGCTGATCGGATAGCCTGCTTCCGTCAGCAGCTTGGATTCAACATCCGCTGCAATGATTTCGGAATCGACCAGAACGCCGTCGCAGTCGAAGATGATGAGGTCGAAGCCGTCCATATACTCATACCTTATTCGGGGATAAGGCGGCTTTACACGATGGCCGCCGAAAGCTCAACCGGTAGCGGGGCATGGCTGGAATGCGCGGTGCGGGCAGCTTTGCGGGGAATGGCTTTCGTGCCACCTCGACAAGCCCTGCAGGGCTCGTTACTTGATGACAATGAGCAGGGAACCCGAAGACACCATCGCCGCGCGTATTGCCCGCGTGCTTGCAGAGCGCATCGTGCATGGTGAACTCGCGCCCGGCGCCCGTCTCCGGCAGGACCATATTGCCGAGGAATTCGAGACCAGCCATGTGCCGGTGCGCGAGGCGTTTCGCCGGCTCGAAGCGCAAGGGCTGGCGATCAGTGAGCCGCGCCGTGGCGTGCGCGTCGCCTCCTTCGATCTCGCAGAGGTACGCGAAGTGGYGGAAATGCGCGCTGCCCTCGAAGTGCTCGCCCTGAAGCATGCCGTCCGCCATCTGACGCCCGCCATCCTCGATGCCGCGGAAGAGGCGACACGCGAGGGCGATGCCGCCGCCGATGTCCATGCCTGGGAAGAGGCGAACCGCCGCTTCCATCGCCTCATCCTCACCCCTTGCGCCATGCCGCGCCTGCTCGCCGCGATCGACGACCTGCATGCGGCAAGCGCCCGCTTCCTCTTCTCCGCCTGGCGTTCGGGCTGGGAAAAACGCACCGATCATGACCACCGCGCCATTCTTGCGGCACTTCGCCAGGGCAAGGCGGAGGAGGCCGCTGCCATTCTCCAGAAGCATGTGCAGTGGATCGGACGTGCTCCGCAGCCCGCCCAAAAGGCCGGTGAGCGGGAAGCTTTTGCCATAGTCGGCTGAATTTCAAGAAATTATAGATAATTTCAGAAGGCGTGAAATGTCCTGATTTTCAGGAATTTCGGCGTGTATTTATGTTGCTTATAATCCGATTGCATTCAAATTCCATGCATCCTCTCTTGCGTCGCGCAAAAATCTCCGCCATCAAATAGATGAGAATCAAAAATTATCTATAATTTTGAAAAGGAGAATTTCATGTCCGTCTCTGACCAGCCCCGTCACCTGGCATTCGATCCGCTGCGCCTCTCCGCACGGTCGCTAGCGGTCAAATATCTCTTCGTTCTGGCCGGCACGCTGGTGTTGGCGCTTGCCTCGCAGATAGCGGTGCCGATGGTGCCGGTGCCGATCACCATGCAGACATTCGCCGTCACCATGATCGGCGCGCTCTATGGCTGGCGCCTCGGCACGCTTACCGTTCTCGCTTGGCTCGGCGAAGCCATGCTTGGCGCACCGGTACTCGCAAACGGCTCAGGCGGCCTTGCGCCCTTTGCCGGCCCGACGGCCGGTTATCTCGTTGCCTTTCCGCTGATGGCGCTGATGGTCGGCTGGCTCGCCGAACGCGGCTGGACGGGCGACAAGATTATCAGAAGCTTCACCGCCCACTTTGCCGCAAACATCTTCTGCCTTGCGCTCGGTGGCCTCTATCTCGGTTCGCTGATCGGTGCCGAAAAAGGCTGGCTGCTCGGCGTCGCGCCCTTCATCCTCGGCGGCGTGCTGAAGTCTGCACTTGCTGCGGCGGTGCTCAAGGGCATCCGCATTTATGGCGGCCGGGCAGAGCTGCATTGACCGTCAGGCTGCGCGCCCATCATCTGCTCTGCATGCTGACATTTGTCGGTGAAGGCTACACTCCGGCCTTCACCGCCAACTACCGCCGCATCGCAGAGCGTCTCTCGGCCGGAGAGGAGATCGAAATCGTCTCCGGCCCCGATGATATCTGTGCTCCCTTGTTGTCCGGGGCTTCGGCGCATTGCTTGCTGCCCGGTCCGAAGACCAGGGACGAAGCTGCCGCCGAAGCTGTGGGCAGGCTGTTGGGCATGCGGGTAGATGAGGGCGCTCGCCTCATTCCCGATAAGGCCCTGCTGAAAAGACTACGCCGCGGTTTCGCTGCCGATACCATCCGCAATGCCTGCGAGGATTGCGAATGGAGCGAACTCTGCAGCACGGTCGCACATGGTCATTTCCGGAATGTGCTGGTAGCGCCTTGCTAGGTTTCCAGCGGAAACAATTTCAGAAACTGCCGCTCGCCTTCGGTGGAGAACATCACCGACCGGCTTTCCGGCATTCGCCGTGCCCAGCCCTTTTCCATGAAATTCGCGAGCAATGCCTTGCCGAGGCTGCCGGCGAGGTGGGCGCGGCGTTCGCTCCAGTCGAGGCAGGAGCGGCAGAGCGGCCGGCGCGAGGATTTGAGGCTGCCGACATCGATGCCGATACATTGCAGATCGCTCTCGCCCTTGGCCGTCACTGCGAGCCCGTCGCCGATGGCATCGATCGATCCCGTCGCAACCAGGCTGTCCAGCATGCGCACGCCAAAATCGCCGGCGAGGTGGTCGTAGCAGATGCGCGCCTTGCGCAACGCCGGGTCCTTCGGGCCGGGCTGGTGGCGCAGATGCCCTCGGCTAGCGGCAAGGCCCATCATGCTTTCGATCAGCCGGGCCACCGCCTCGTCGGCAAGGGTGAAATAGCGGTGGCGTCCCTGCTTGCGCTGGGCAAGCAGACCGCCGGATTCGAGCTTCGAGAGATGTGAGCTTGCCGTCTGCAGCGTGATGCCGCCGGCGGCCGCAAGCTCTGTTGCGGTCAGCGCGCGGCCACCGGTCAGGGCCGCCAGCATGTTGGCGCGGGCCGGATCACCGATGAGCGCACCGATCTGCGCAATGTCAGGTCCTTCCTTCATACTTCGATCGTAACCGAAGCATCTCCGTACCGCAATGTGCGAAAACGCCTCTCACACGAGAGGAGAAAACCGATGATCACCTGCTTCATCCGCTACGAGATCGATCCCTTCAGAAAAGACGCCTTTGCCGAATATGCCCGCAATTGGGGCCAGGCGATCCCGCGAAACGGTGCGGACCTGGTCGGCTATTTCGGCCCGCATGAGGGTTCGGCGACGACCGCCTATGGCGTCTACAACATTGAAAATCTGGCAGCCTACGAGGCCTATCGCGCACGGCTTGCCGCCGATCCGCTCGGCCGGGAGAACTACGAATTCGCCCGTCGCGAGCGCTTCATTCTGAAAGAGGACCGCATCTTCCTGAAGAATGTCTCGGCCCCGCATGCCAGCCTGGTGCTGGCATGATCGCCGTCATCTTCGAAGTCATCACCTATGTCGGTGAGCGCCACAGATATCTGGACCTTGCCGGCGAACTCAGATCCGAGCTTGAAAAGATCGATGGCTTCATTTCCATAGAGCGTTTCGAGAGCCTGACGATGCGTGGCAAGATCCTCTCGCTCTCCTTCTTCCGAGACGAAGAGGCGGTGCGCGAGTGGCGCAACCTAGAAGCCCATCGGGCAGCGCAAAAGGCTGGCCGCGGCGGCATTTTCGCCGATTATCGCCTGCGCATCGGCCATGTTGTCAGGGACTATGGCATGGTCGAGCGTGCCGAGGCCCCCGATGATAGCAGGCAGGTCCACATGCCCCATGCGGCGGAGTGAAATTGGGGTGGGCGCGGTCATGCGTCCGCCTCTCATTGATACGCCAAGCGGAATATTTTCCCGAAATCGGCCACCGCTTCAGGCTTTGGTAACCAACTTGCGTAACCATAACGGACAGTTAAGCGTAAAGCGTATGGGTGAGTATCTACATGGCGTCTGTTTATCCGCTTGCCGACCTCAAGACTTCCGTCAAGCCGGGCTCTTGGGTCGACACGATCATCAAGGGTGATTGCGTTGCAGCCCTTGAGGCTCTTCCGAGCCAGTCCGTTGACGTCATCTTTGCCGATCCGCCCTACAATCTCCAGCTCGGCGGCACGCTGCACCGGCCGGACCAGTCGTTGGTCGACGCCGTCGATGACGAGTGGGACCAGTTCGCCTCCTTCGAGGCCTATGACGCTTTCACCCGCGCCTGGCTCCTTGCCTGCCGCCGCGTGCTGAAGCCGACGGGCACGATCTGGGTCATCGGCTCCTATCACAACATCTTCCGCGTCGGTGCCACGCTGCAGGATCTGAACTTCTGGATCTTGAACGACATCGTCTGGCGCAAGACCAACCCGATGCCGAATTTCAAGGGCCGCCGTTTCCAGAACGCCCATGAGACGATGATCTGGGCAAGCCCGAACGCCAAGGCCAAGGGATACACCTTCAACTACGATGCCATGAAGGCCGCCAATGACGACGTGCAGATGCGCTCCGACTGGCTGTTCCCGATCTGCAGTGGCAACGAGCGCCTGAAGGGCGAGGATGGCAAGAAGGCCCATCCGACCCAGAAGCCGGAAGCGCTGCTTGCCCGCGTCATCATGGCTTCCTCCAAGCCCGGCGATATCATCCTCGATCCCTTCTTTGGTTCGGGAACGACCGGCGCCGTCGCCAAGCGCCTTGGCCGGCACTTCGTCGGCATCGAGCGCGAGCAGGACTATATCGATGCGGCCTCTGCCCGCATCGCCGCCGTCGAGCCGCTCGGCAAGGCGGAACTGACTGTCATGACCGGCAAGAAGGCCGAAGCCCGCGTCGCCTTCAACGTGCTGGTCGAAAGCGGCCTCATCAAGCCCGGCCAAGTGCTGACGGATGCCAAGCGGCGCTACAGTGCTGTGGTGCGCGCCGATGGCACTGTCGCCTCGGGCGGCGAAGCCGGCTCCATTCATCGCCTCGGCGCGAAAGTGCAGGGCCTTGATGCATGCAACGGATGGACCTTCTGGCACTTCGACGACGGGCAATCCCTGCGCCCGATCGACGAATTGCGGTCCGTCATCCGCAGTGATCTCGCAAAGGTGGGCTGAGCAGCACCTTGCAAGGTTGATACTAACCCTTCTTCCGGTTTGTACCTCCAGTTACGGAAGAAGAAAAAGAAGCCCGGAGTCGAAGGACCCCGGGCTTCTTGTTTCAGAACTGGAACTCTTCTTCAGAACTCCTGATAGTCAGTCACATCGACCCGCGTGACCTTGCCGTCTTCGTTGAAGGTGATTGTTTCCTCGCCCTCGCGGATCAGCGGCTTTCCGGTCTGGCTGTGCGTCGCCCGGACGGACCACACGGCACGGCCGGAGAGCGGCGTCAGCCTCTCGACCAGCGAATTTTCGGCTGTCTGATCCGGATAATCATCGAAGTAGCGGCGGAATGCGGCCATGATCTCGGCCCGGCCGGCAAGGCTGCCGACGCCGTTGGAGACATAGGTCGCATCCTCGGCGAACCAGTTTTCGATTTCAGGAAAATCGAGATCGTTGATCGCGGCGTGGA
Organism: Rhizobium sp. P1_E6; assembly: GCF_056405875.1. NCBI lineage: Bacteria > Pseudomonadati > Pseudomonadota > Alphaproteobacteria > Hyphomicrobiales > Rhizobiaceae > Rhizobium > Rhizobium sp. P1_E6. The sequence goes on from NZ_JBFUBG010000010.1 coordinate 61,377, forward strand.
AGCGGTCGATGGCCGTTGCGGGGTCGAAGCTCATGGCTCATGCCTTCAGTCCGTAGGTGGCGAGATCGGCGCGCAATTTGTCGGCGCCGCTAAAGAGCACGGCATTCCAGCCGGCAGCCTTGGCACCTTCGATATTGGCAGGTGCATCATCGATGAAGATCGTCGCGGCCGGATCGAGGCCGAAGCTCTTCACATGCGTTTCGTAGATCGCGATATCCGGCTTGATGAGGCCGACATCCCCGGAAACGGTCACGCCACGGGGTTTCCTAAGGAAGGCGAAGCGCTCCTGCGCCTCGCGGAACGTATCAGAGGCGAAGTTCGTGAGCATCGTCACGTCCCGGCCTTCATCGATGAAGCCTTCCATGATCGCGACGCTGTCTTCATAGGCATGCGGCACCATCTCGTGCCAATGCTTGCGGAAGCCGCGGATATGCTCTTCGCGGGTCGGATGCTGCTCGATCAGCAATGCTTCGGCATCCGCCCAGGTGCGGCCGCGGTCCTGCTCGACGTTCCAGTCGTGGGTGCAGACATTGGCAAAAAACCAGTTGCGCTCGGCCTCATCGGGAATGAGGCGGCTGAAGGGAAGAAGCGGATCGTAATGAATAAGAACTTTGCCGATATCGAAAACGATATGCTTGATGTCGTTTGCCATAATCATCCCTTGGCTGTTTTGAACGCGAGAGGAATAGCCGCTGCGATCGCTTTTTTCATGATAGTCGGGAGCGCCTGAGCTTCAAGATTTGTAACCGGCTCCCACCATCCGTCATTGATTTGAACGCGGTCGGCAATCGCCGCGCGGAAGATCGAAAGCCTGAGTTCGAAATGGGTGAAGACGTGCGTCACGGTGCCCGAACTTTGCCAGTCAGCATTGAAAGGAGCCGCTTCCGTTGACGTCTCTCCGTCCTGCCGCGCAGTCCACGCCGTCGTCGGAATTTCCGTCATGCCGCCCAGCAGGCCGCTTTCGATGCGCCGTCGCAGCAGGATATCACCATCGGAAGTGACTGCGACGAAGGCCGCACCGCGTCGGACCGGTTTTTCCTTTTTGGCGGCCTTGACCGGAAACTGCTCGGGATCATGCAGCCGCAGAGCCTCGCACGATCCGTTGAAGGGACAGAGCGAGCAGGCCGGGCGCTTCGGCGTGCAGATCGTCGCGCCGAGATCCATCATCGCCTGGGCGAAATCGCCAGGCCGATCGGCCGGCGTCAGCAGCGCCACCTTCTGACGCATCAGCGGCTTGCCTGCCGGAAGCGGTGTGGCGATGGCATAGAGCCGTGAGATCACCCGTTCCACATTGCCGTCCATCACGGCCGCCTGCCGGTTGAAGGCGATTGCCGCGACCGCCGCCGCGGTATAATCGCCGATGCCGGGCAGGGCTTTCAGCCCCTCTTCGGTATCAGGAAAGATGCCGCCATGCTGGCTCACAACGGCCTCGGCGCATTTCTTCAGATTGCGCGCCCGCGCGTAGTAGCCAAGCCCCGCCCAGGCGGCCATCACCTCTTCACCAGGCGCTTTTGCGAGATCGGTCACTGTCGGCCACTTCATCAGGAAATTGGCAAAGTAGGGCTTTACCGCCTGCACTGTCGTCTGCTGCAGCATCACTTCGGACAGCCAGACGCGATAGGGATTCGCCTTGATGCCGCGTTTGGCCATGGGCGGCGAAACCCGCCACGGCAGGTCGCGATGATGGCGGTCATACCATTCGAKGAGAGAGGAGGCGGTCGGCGCGTCCAGTGTATGTATCGTCATTATTTGCCGCGATCGGGGGAAGTGCTCTATACTTGGCGAAGCAGTGCGGCGCGATCAAGCCGGTAGCCTCGAATGGCCGCCATTTACCAAGGTTTCGATGAGTTATCCACGCAAAGGTGAAAAGCAGATTTCCGAGCTGACGAACGGCATCATCGATCCCGTTCTCGCTCGTCGTGCCGGCATCAACAGCGCGCTTCTCGGCTCATGGGACGAAATCGCCGGCGAGGATTTCGCCGATTGTACCCGGCCGGAAAAGATCGCCTGGGCGCGCGGCGGTGATGACGGCAGCTTCCGACCCGGTGTGCTGACCGTTGCCTGCGAAGGCGCGCGCGCCCTTTTCCTCACCCACGCGCAAGGCGAACTCATCCAGCGCATCAATAGCTTCTTCGGCTTCGCCGCCGTCCAGCAGATCCGCATCGTCCAGAAGCCGGTCTACCAGCAGGTCAAACGCTCTCGCCCACCCCCGCCGCTGAAGGGCGAAGCCGCCCGCAAGCTGGAAGGCATGATGCAGGGCATAGAGGACGACAAACTGCGCCAGGCGATCGCCCGCCTCGGTACGGCGGTATTGGGCAAGCGCGGCAAATAGGTTTCGTGCCAGGAATCTGATCCTGCGCGTCGGCAATCGCTGCGATGTGTACCGATAACGCGAAATCTTGCACCCTTTTGACTGTTCGTCTTTCGCAGGTCACAATTCTTTGAAGAAAGTTGGCGAAGCGTGCCTTGTTCGCGGCTTCTGGCCGTTATATCGCACAAGCAGCTGCCACACTTGTTTATGGGGAAACCATGCGCATCTCTGAAATGCAACTGACGAAACGCCAGCTTCTGGGCGGTGTCGCCGCCGCAACCGCATCCATGGCGGTATACGGTACGGCGCAGGCGCAGGCAGCCCCAGAAATCCCGAAGCCGGATGGCGATGTGGACATGGCCAAGGTCATGACCCCGGGAACGCTGCCGGAAATGGCGCTCGGCAAGACCGATGCCCCGGTCAAGATCGTCGAATATATGTCGATGACCTGCCCGCACTGCGCCCACTTCCACAACACCACCTTCGATACCATCAAGCAGAAATACGTCGACACCGGCAAGGTGGAGTTCGTCCTGCGCGAATTCCCCTTCGATCCGCGCGCTGCTGCCGCCTTCATGCTCGCTCGCTGCAACCCGCAGAAGCCTGAAGAGCTCGCAACGCCGGAGCAGTATTTCCCGATGGTCGCCATGCTTTTCAAGCAGCAACAGGTCTGGGCTGCCGCCGATGACGGCCGCGGCGCATTGCTGCAAATGTCGAAGCTTGCCGGATTTACTGAGGATAGCTTCACGAAGTGCTTGACGAACCAGAAACTGCTGGATGAAGTGAACGCCACGCGGGAACGCGGTTCCAAGGACTTCGGCGTCAATGCCACGCCGACGTTCCTCATCAATGGCAAGCGCTACTCTGGAGACATGCCGGTTGACACCTTGTCGGCCCTCATCGACAGCCTCCTCTGATCCGTACCGTTTTGCGAAGGCGGGCGACGGCGAAAGCCGTGCGCCCGCTTTTTCGTCTGATGAGGCGGTGGCATGAAGTTCAACAAGCTTCGCCTTGTCGGCTTCAAATCCTTCGTCGAACCGACCGAATTCATCATCGAGCGCGGCCTGACGGGTGTCGTCGGGCCGAACGGCTGCGGCAAGTCCAATCTCGTCGAAGCCCTGCGTTGGGTCATGGGCGAGAATTCCTACAAGAATATGCGCGCGTCGGGCATGGACGACGTCATCTTCTCCGGCTCGGGAAACCGGCCGGCGCGCAACACAGCGGAAGTCGCGCTTTATCTCGATAACGGTGAGCGCACTGCGCCCGCTGCCTTCAACGACAGCGATGAAATCCAGGTCACACGTCGCATCGAGCGTGAGCAGGGGTCGATCTATCGCATCAACGGTAGGGAAAGCCGTGCCAAGGATGTGCAGCTTCTCTTCGCCGATGCCTCCACTGGCGCGCGCTCTCCCTCCATGGTCGGGCAAGGGCGTATCGGCGAGTTGATAGCCGCAAAGCCGCAGGCCCGCCGGCAGCTCTTGGAAGAGGCGGCCGGTATCTCCGGCCTGCATTCCCGCCGCCACGAGGCCGAGCTTCGCCTGCGCGCCGCCGAAAGCAATCTGGAGCGGCTGGATGACGTCACCTCGCAGCTCGAAAACCAGATCGAGAGCCTGAAGCGTCAGGCCCGTCAAGCAAACCGCTTCAAAACGCTCTCTGCCGATATCCGCGCCCGGGAGGCGATGCTGCTGCATATCCGCTGGGTGCAGGCGAAGGAGGCCGAAGGCGAAGCCGATAGCGCGCTCAACCAGGCAACCGTCGTCGTCGCCGAAAAGGCGCAGAACCAGATGGAAGCGGCGAAGAACCAGGGCATTGCCAGCCTGAAACTGCCCGAGCTGCGCGAGGGCGAGGCGCGGGCGGCCGCAGCGCTCCAACGCCTGCAGATCGCCCGAAGCCAGCTCGAGGAGGATGCCAATCGCATCCTGCGCCGCCGTGACGAGCTTACTCGCCGTCTGGCGCAGCTTTCCGAAGACATCAGGCGCGAGGAACGGCTCGTCGCCGACAATGCCGCCATCCTCGCGAGACTCGATGCCGAAGAGGCCGATATCGCTGACATCCTCGCCGATTCCGGCCGTCATGCCGAAGAGACACGGCAGGCTTTCGAAGAGGCGGCCGTAAAGCTTGCCGACAGCGAACGCGTCTTCACCAGCCTGACGGCAGAGCGCGCTGAAGCCGCTGCCGGCCGCAATCAGCTGGAGCGCGCCATCCGTGATCTTGCCGAGCGCAAGCTGCGACTTGAGCGCCAGATGGACGAAGCAAACCGCGAACTTGCCGGCGTCGAGCAGAAGATCGCCACATTGCCGGATCCGGACGAGAAGCGCGCTGTGGTCGAGGCGGGCGAGATTGCCGTCGCCGAAGCTGAGGCTACGATCCAGTCCGTCGAGCAGGCGCTCGCAACTGCGCGCCAGACGGAAGCGCTCTCCCGCGCGCCAGTCGAACAGGCACGCAGCAAGCTCAATGCGCTGGAAACGGAAGCCCGTACTATCCAGCGTATGCTGGCCGGCGCTGCAGCAGGCGAATTTCCGCCGGTTGCCGAGGAGCTGAAGGTCGATCGCGGTTTCGAGACGGCGCTCGGTGCCGCACTCGGAGATGATCTCGAATCCCCGCTCGATCCGAATGCGCCCGCCCACTGGTCGGAAAACGGCGATGGCTCCGATGATCCGGCTCTTCCTGCCGGCGCCGCGCCCCTGCTGAACCACGTCCGCGCCCCCGCTGCGCTGATCCGTCGGCTGCGCCAGATCGGTCTGGTCATCGACGCCGACGCGCAGCGTCTGGTGAAGGAACTCAAGGCCGGCCAGCGCTTGGTGACCAAGGAAGGCGCTGTCTATCGCTGGGATGGCCATATCGCAGGCGCAGATGCGCCGAGTGCCGCGGCTTTGCGCCTTGCCCAGAAGAATCGCCTTGCCGAGCTGGAGGGCGAGGCGGAGCTTGCCCGCGACGTTCTGAGCGAGGCCGAGGAGCGCCTTGCCGCCGCCACCGATACCATCCGCGAGGAGGAGCGCAGGCTGACGGAGGCCCGCGACATGAACCGTCTGTCCGCCCGTCATCTGGCCGAGGCGCGAGAGGCGCTCGCCGCCGCAGAACGTGCCTCGGGCGATCTGATTCGCCGCCGCGATGTCGTCGCCGAAGCCGTCAGCCAGTTACAGGCGCAGCTCGAGGACGTCGCCGTTCAGGACGAGAACGCCCGCATCGAGCTGGAGGATGCGCCTGACCTGACCGTGCTCGACGAGCGGCTGCGTTTCCAGCAGGCCGAGGTCGCGACGGATCGCGGCGCGCTTGCTGAAGCCCGTGCCCGTCACGAGAGCCTGAACCGGGAGAACGACGCCCGTCAGCGCCGCATCGTCGCCATCGCCCAGGAGCGCGAGACATGGCGTCAGCGGGCCGCCAGCGCCGAGGATCACATCGCAACGCTGCGCGAGCGCGAAGAGGAGGCCCGCGAGGAAGCCGCCGAACTCGAGATGGCGCCGGACGAATTCGACGACAAGCGCCGCGCTTTGCTGACGGAGTTGCAGAAGGCCGAGGAAGCTCGCCGCCATGCCGCCGATCTCTTGGCGCAGGCCGAACTTCTGCAGCGCGATGCCGACCACAAGGCAGCGACCGCGCTCTCCGAACTTGCCGAAAGCCGCGAGCGCCGCGGCCGCGCCGAGGAGCGCCTCGTCTCCGCCCGCGAGAGGCGGCAGGAAAGCGAGCAGCGTATCCGCGAGGCGCTGAACGTGGCCCCGCACGAGGCGCTGCGCCTTGCCGGCCGGCCGGGACTGCAGACCTTGCCCGATCCGCACGAGGTCGAGCGCGAGGTGGAGCGGCTGCGGATAGAGCGCGAGCGACTGGGTGCCGTGAACCTGCGGGCCGACGAGGAGCAGAAAGAACTCACCGAGAAGCTGGAGACACTCATCAAGGAGCGCGACGACGTCATCGATGCCATCCGCAAGCTGCGCGGCGCGATCCAGAGCCTCAACCGCGAGGGTCGCGAACGCCTGATCGCTGCCTTCGATGTCGTCAATGCGCAGTTCCAGCGCCTCTTCACGCACCTTTTCGGCGGCGGCACGGCGGAGCTGCAGCTGATCGAATCCGATGATCCGCTGGAAGCCGGCCTCGAAATTCTTGCCCGCCCGCCGGGCAAGAAGCCGCAGACCATGACGCTGCTGTCAGGCGGCGAACAGGCGCTGACGGCAATGGCGCTGATCTTTGCCGTCTTCCTCACCAATCCTGCCCCGATTTGTGTGCTGGACGAGGTGGACGCGCCGCTCGACGACCACAATGTCGAGCGTTACTGCAATCTGATGGACGAGATGGCGGCTTCCACCGAGACCCGATTCGTCATCATTACCCACAATCCCATCACCATGGCGCGCATGAATCGCCTCTTTGGTGTCACGATGGCTGAGCAGGGTGTTTCCCAGCTTGTCTCGGTCGATTTGCAGACTGCAGAGCGTCTCCGTGAGACGGCTTGAGGCGGCATTTTAATTAAAGACCAAAAAAGGTCACCTCCACATCGGCTGCGTACCCCATTTGGGTGATGCTCTTTTGCGCGCATTGCATTAGAAGTTGTTTTAGCGCAACCGCGTCATTGCGGATAAGTAGCAATCGATCGTTGCGCTCAGTGGAATTTGCAATGCTGCCTTCGGATTGGGGTGGGGGACCGAAGGCCTCAAGGCATTAAATGGACCCCCCGTCCGGTTTTCCTGGCCGGACGGAAACAAGGCTTTGCGGGACAGTTGTTGCAGTCCCGCAAAGCTTTTTTTTATGCGCCTTTTTGCGCCCCGCCATTTTCAATCGTTTGATTCTGCACCCTGTCAGGGGATTTATTGTGCGACGCAACATTTCGCCGCATTTGTCGATTTTCATTTCAACACCAAGGGATTAAGCTGGTCCCCGAAATGGTGTTGGGGGAAAGATGACCAAGTGGGTCTATACGTTCGGCAATGGACAGGCTGAGGGCCGGGCGCGAGACAAGGAGGTTCTTGGCGGCAAGGGCGCCAATCTCGCAGAAATGTGCAGCCTTGGTCTCCCGGTTCCTCCTGGCCTGACCATCGTCAGTGAAGCCTGCACCACCTATTACAAGAACGGCCGCAAGATCGATCCTGACCTGAAACAGCAGGTTCTCGCAGGCATTGCCGGCATCGAGGAGATCACCGGCCATCGTTTCGGCTCGGGCAAACGGCCCCTTCTACTTTCCGTGCGGTCGGGCGCGCGCGTTTCCATGCCGGGCATGATGGATACGGTGCTCAATCTCGGCCTGAACGATGAGACGGTGCAGGCGCTCGGCCACGATGCCGGCGACGCACGCTTCGCCTGGGATAGTTATCGCCGCTTTATCCAGATGTATGCCGACGTCGTCATGGGTCTCGGCAATGACCTCTTCGAGGAAATCCTCGAGGATGAGAAGGGTCGCCTGGGCCACGAGTTTGATACCGAACTCAACGCTTCCGAATGGCAGCATGTCGTTTCGCTCTACAAGGCGCTGATCGAGGAAGAGCTGGATGAGGCTTTCCCGCAGGATCCGGCGGTCCAGCTCTGGGGTGCCGTCGGCGCGGTGTTTTCGAGCTGGATGAGCGCACGCGCCGTTACCTACCGCCAGCTTCACAATATTCCGGAAGCCTGGGGCACGGCGGTCAATATCCAGGCCATGGTCTTCGGTAACCTCGGCAATGCATCGGCCACGGGTGTCGCCTTCACCCGCAATCCCTCGACCGGGCAGAAGCTGCTTTACGGCGAATTCCTCGTCAATGCACAGGGCGAGGACGTCGTCGCCGGCATCCGCACGCCGCAGAGCATCACCGAAGAAGGGCGCATCGCCTCAGGCTCCGAAAAGCCCTCGATGGAAAAGCTGATGCCGGAGGCCTTTGCCGAGTTCGGTCGTATCTGCGACGAGCTCGAAGCCCATTACCGCGATATGCAGGACATCGAATTCACCATCGAGCGCGGCAAGCTCTGGATGTTGCAGACACGCTCCGGCAAACGCTCGACACGCGCGGCAATGAAGATTGCCGTCGACATGGTCGACGAGCGCGTGATTACCGAGAAAGAGGCCGTGCTGCGCATCGAGCCATCGTCACTCGACCAGCTCCTGCATCCGACCATCGATCCGCGCGTCAGCCGCCAGGTGATCGGCACCGGTCTGCCTGCCTCGCCAGGGGCTGCCACCGGCGAGATCGTCTTCACGGCGGAAGAGGCGGTCGAGGCGGAAGCCGAGGGACGCAAGGTTATCCTGCTGCGCGTCGAGACCAGCCCGGAAGACATTCACGGCATGCATGCCGCCGAGGGCATCCTGACGACGCGCGGCGGCATGACCAGCCATGCAGCTGTCGTTGCCCGCGGCATGGGCATTCCTTGCGTCGTCGGCGCCGGCACCATGCGCATCGATGCCCGCAACGAGCGTCTGATCGGTATCGGCGTCACGTTGAAGAAGGGCGACGTCATCACCATCGATGGTTCGGCCGGCCAGGTGCTGAAGGGCGAGGTGCCGATGATCCAGCCGGAACTGTCAGGTGATTTCGGCCGCATCATGGGCTGGGCAGACCGCGCGCGGCGCATGACTGTGCGCACCAATGCCGACACGCCGGCCGATGCCCGCGCCGCCCGCTCCTTCGGCGCCGAGGGCATTGGGCTTTGCCGCACCGAGCACATGTTTTTCGAGGGCGAGCGCATCCATGCCATGCGCGAGATGATCCTTGCCGAAGACGAGAAGGGCAGGCGGGGAGCGCTCGACAAGCTGCTTCCCATGCAACGGAGCGATTTCACCGGCCTGTTCACCGTCATGCACGGCCTGCCGGTGACGATCCGCCTGCTCGATCCGCCGCTGCACGAATTCCTGCCGAAGACGGACGAGGAGATTGCCGAAGTCGCTTATGCCATGGGCATGGAGCCTGTAGCACTTCGCCAGCGCGTCGATGCGCTGCACGAGTTCAATCCCATGCTCGGCCATCGCGGTTGCCGCCTTGCCATCTCCTATCCTGAAATTGTCGAGATGCAGGCTCGCGCCATCTTCGAAGCGGCCGTCGCGGCAGCGCAGGAAACCGGCGCCGCCGTCGTTCCCGAAATCATGGTGCCGCTTGTCGGCCTGCGTTCCGAACTGGATTATGTGAAGGCGAAGATCGATGCCGTGGCGCAAGACGTCATGTTGGAGGCCAAAATGCGCATCGACTATCTGGTTGGCACGATGATCGAACTGCCGCGCGCAGCACTGCGCGCCCATGTCATTGCCGAAGTGGCCGAATTCTTTTCCTTCGGCACCAACGATTTGACGCAGACCACCTTCGGCATTTCACGCGACGATGCTTCGGCTTTCATCCCAACCTACCAGCGCAAGGGCATCATCGAGCATGATCCCTTCATATCCTTGGATTTCGACGGGGTTGGCGAGCTGATTCGTATCGCTGCCGAGCGCGGCCGGCGCACGCGCAATGACATGAAGCTCGGCATCTGCGGCGAGCATGGCGGCGATCCTGCCTCGATCCATTTCTGCGAGACGATCGGCCTCGACTATGTCTCCTGTTCGCCCTTCCGCGTGCCGATCGCCCGGCTCGCAGCAGCGCAGGCCGTCATCTCTGGCGCTCAGTGACGATAGCGATAATAGCGCGGGTAAACGTAGGGACCGTTCAGATTATAGGCCATGTCGGCCATCACCCAATCGCTGTCGTAGCGAGCCTGGGCGCGGCGGTCTAGATCGATGCGCTGCAGGCACGTGGCAAACCCGTCTGTCCCGCGCTTGAAGCCGTAGCCGAAGCAGGTCTGCTCGTCACGTGCCCGCCGCTCCTCGGGCGTTAGCGTCTGACAGGCGGCCAGAGCTGCGGCCAGAACAGCAAGAAGCGGCAGGACATATGGGCGCATCGGTCGATTCCTTGGAGCATGAACGTCCGGCCAAGAAAGTCCATCTGCCTGGCGTCGTCAACCTGACTATATCAGGCCGCGCCTGCCGGGTCGCCTATCGGCAGCAGCGCCGGATCCAGCGGCGGGTCCTGCGGGTTCTTGGTATCGCTCGGATCCTGTGCCGGCGTCAGCGGCGGCTTTTCCCGACTGCGGTCGGGAATGCCCGGCGTCGGTTGCGGGCCAAGTGGCGACTCTGCACCGGGAGTGGGAATGGGGTCTCTATTCGGCATGATTTGCCTCCTTCGTTAGAGAAGGAACGGCAGGAAGCATGCTTGGTTCCACTTTCGCCGCCATGCGTTCCTATGTAAGAGCAAAGACAGCAGCACTGGAAAGAGCACCATGGCGATACGCGATCGATTCTCGAAGAAACTTACCTGCCCGCAATGCGGCAACAGCGGCTTTGCCGAAGCCTCCGAGATCGACGACGCCAAGCGCAAAACCCCCGACTTCAAGGTGGATCAACTGCCGCGAGGCTTCTTCGTGCAGCGGCCTTCGGTCCATCCGGAAACATTCATGCTGAAATGCGAATGCGGCCGCAAGTTTCCCTTCCGCTCGCTGGCGGAGGCTGCAGCCGGCCGTGACTGACGCCTAGATTCGCTCCAGCACCTCGATGAAGGCATCGGCAAAACGCACCAGATGCTCCGTATCCGCGTCGGGCGCCTGCATGCGGATTTCCGCACCGTTCTGGTCGAGCAGGGCAAGAACCACGCGCATCTTATTGTCCGATGTCGGGATGCGCAGAACCGCGATGCGCCGGCAATCCTCGATGAGGCCCGCCGCCGGCAGGTCGAAGAGAAATTCGCCACGGGTTTCGGTCGCCGCCTTGCGCACCGCCTCGCAGAAGCCGGCTTCGCCGTCAGCATAGCCTTCCAGCGAAAGTTCGAGCTCGAGCAGTTCCAGCGGTAGCAGCGGCTCGGCGCGGTCGATGCCGCCAAGCGAGGAAGCCCGCGGCCTTTCCATCGTCTCGGATGAGATCATCTGTCTCTCCTGTTTCGTGGGAAATACATGAGACCCCGGCAGAATGGCCTTTTTACGGCATATCAGCAACGGCTTATGGAGATCGCGTGCTCTTTGATTTGGCCTTTGAAGTGGATTGCTTCGGCAATGCTCAGACAAGAGTTTCAATTTAGACGAATCTTGCACTAGAAAAGTCGATGGTGGCAGATGTGTTCAAAAGCTGCCGCCGACCAACCGGTAAATTTAATGGCCATCCGCTTCGATCGTCCCATTTCCAGCGCCGCCCGCTTCTCGCGGCACTTCGGGGCGTTTGCACTTGTACTGTCCGTGGCGGTGCTGATCGCCCATCGTTTCGGCGGACTGGCGACACCCTATCTCATCCTGGTGCTGCTGGTTTCCGTTGGATGCGCGATCCTTGCCACCCTGCTGGCTGCGATCGGCCTGCGCAGCCTCTGGATGACGGGTGCCGAAGGCGGGCTGAATGCGCTGGCTGCACTGATCTACGCCGCCTTTCCGCTGGGCATCGGCGCCTTCGCCGCCGAGCGCTATTTCACCCTGCCGGCGATCTATGACGTGACGACGGATACAACCGCCGCACCCGACTGGMTGTCGCTGCCGCAGGCCGACCAGATCTGGCTGCCGCGCGATCCCGTGATTACCCCCGGCGACCGCGAGAGGCAGCTTGCCGCCTATCCTGAACTCACCGGCCGCCGTTACGACGGTGCACTCGACCGCGTTCTCGAGGCGGTCAAGAAGGTTGCCAAGCAGAACGGCATCACCATCACCAAAAGCGAAGGCGATACGACGCCCGGCCGTGAACTGGAGGACAGACCCGTTCCCGCTCAGCCGGAAAGCGGTGTGGCCGACTCACCCGACGTCATCCCCGTGCCGACGCCGCGGCCCTATGAGGATAGTGTTGCAAAGCTGATCCGCGGCGCCAATGGCGTGATGCTGCAGGGCACGACCCGCACCCTCATCCTCGGCCTGCGTTTCGACTTCATCATCCGTCTGCGGGAAGAAGCTGAAACCACCTTCGTCGACGTCCGCGTCGCCTCGCGCTACGGCCAGCACGACCTTGGCTTCAGCGCCGAGGTGGCCGAGCAATATCTTGCCGCCCTCGATTCAGAACTATTGGGGATTGCGGGAGGGTGAGGCCCGGTGCTGCGGAGCAGCAGCAATCGATCCAGTGAATCGATTGCAGGGCCGAACGCCCTGAGCCATGCGAGGAGCGGGATACGGTGAGGCATATTAAAACGCCCTTGCCGCAGTCAATTGCGCTGGCACCTGATCCTTGATGAAGCGCCGTGTAAACCATCAGCCTACCCCAAAAACCGCTCCCGCACCTCAGCCGTCGGCACCATGCAACTCTCCCGCCGCCCTGCAATCCTCAACCGGTTCCGCGCAACCACTCCATAAGCCGTATCCACAATCCGCCGCGGCACGATCCGCAGCACTCCGGCCAGGGCCCACGGCATTGCGAGCCCCTCCAGCATGCGGAGCGTCGCATCTGATTTGTAATAGGCGCGGCCCGTGTCGATGAGCAGGTTAGTCTCGTAGTTCCGCGTCTCCAGCCCGTAATGCCGATAGAGCGCCTCGCCGAGCGGCGTCTGGGCGACGATGAAGCGATAGCGTTTCCCGGTATCCCGCTTCAGCAGGAACTGCACCCAGCCGGAGCAGAAGACGCATTCGCCATCGAAGAGAATAAGCGGCTTATCGTCCGCAAAAGCGGGCACGGACGGGTCGTCGCGATAGCTGTAATCCGCACGCGCCGCCACCGTCAGCCTCCCGCCAGTCGATAATGGGCAAAGAGGGAAGGTGGCCCGTCGGCGCTGACCTCGCCGCGCTCCATAAGGTCCTCGATATGCGCCAGCACCGAAAGTGCCGCAGCACCATGCAGCCGCCTATCGGTATCGCGGTACATCACCTTCACCATCTCTGGAATGATGCTGTCCCCCATTCGGATACGCTCGATGATGGAGCGCTCCCGCAGGCGTCTGTGGGTCTTTAGGCCGCGCAGGAAGGGCGCCGGCGACGTCACTGGCCCGCCATGGCCAGGCAGCAGCAGGCTATCGCCACGGGCGATCAACTTGTCGAGCGAGGCCATATAGTCCGCCATGGAGCCATCGGGGGGTGCAACGATCGTCGTTGCCCAGGCCATCACATGGTCGGCTGAAAACAGGATGCCACGGTCCTCAAGCGCAAACGCCGCATGATTGGCGGTGTGGCCCGGGGTCAGCACGCCCGTCAGCGCCCAGCCATCGCCGCAAATCGTCTCCCCGTCGCGGATGGCAATATCAGGCACGAAATCCATGTCTGAGCTTTCCGCAAAAGGATTGATCTCGCCGTCGCGCAGCGGCCGCGACGGGTGGTGCGGGCCTTCGCCGACCGTCAGCGCTCCCGTTTCCTCTTTCAGCCGCCTTGCGAGCGGCGAGTGGTCCCGATGGGTGTGACTGACGAAGATATGCGTCACCTGCCGGCCGGCAAGCGCTGCCATCAGGGCTTCGAAATGCGCCTCGTCCTCCGGTCCCGGATCGATGACGGCGACAGACGAATCCCCGACGATATAGCTGTTCGTGCCGCGGAAGGTAAAAGGGCTCGGATTATTCGCCGTCAGGCGCTGGATGCCGGTTTTGACCGGAACAGCCCGTCCGTAAGCCGGATCGAAGGAAAGATCGAAGTTCGCGCCGGACATGTCTATTTATATTCGATCTCGATGAAGGACATCGGCTGGTCGCCGGCATTGACGACATTGTGCTCGGTGCCCGCCTCGCGGCGATAGGCAGCGCCCTTGGCGATATCCACCCTGCGGCTTCCCTCGGCATCCTCGATGAGGAACTGGCAGTCGGTCATCGGCACGACGACGTAATCAAGCCCGTGCGTATGAACGCCGGTATCGGCTCCCGGCTCGAAATCCCACTGGGTGATGCGCACGGCGGCATCGTCGAGGATGAGTGTCGCGAGCGCTGGCGGACGGGCGCGATATTGGCTCAACGGTAGCTCCATTGGCTGTGTCGATCCCCAAAGTCCTACCATGCCGGGCATGGCCGCGCATACAAATATGACGTCGCAGTAAACTTAGTGATTGTGAGGCAGACAGACCTTTGCTAATCAGGCGACGTTTTGGCGAAGCGACATTCGCTTCAGCTCTGGTGGGGCGTAGCCAAGCGGTAAGGCAGCGGTTTTTGGTACCGCCATCCCCTGGTTCGAATCCAGGCGCCCCAGCCAATCTATATTTCTACAATGATTTCATATGGTTAGTGTATGTTAGAACTTTCTAACCGTAACAATAATCCGATCCATGAAAGCGTATCACCGAGGGGTTGAATGAGAATTGTGCTTCTTGCTCTGGGCATCATGGCTTCAATATCTTCGATGGCGCACACCGCCGAGCCGGATCACTGGCAGAAAATGTATCTGAGCTGCCTCTCGGCAGATGTGGTTGTTAACGCTCATCGCTCGTGTATTCCGCCCGGTGATTTGTTTGTCGCCGCTGAGAGTGAGTGCAAAGGTAGTTTGCGTCTTGCTGATCAAGAGATCGAAATGCGACACGCCTTGGACGCTGCTAAAGGACGGGCAGCGCTACAAGCTTGGAAGTCCGAAGTGGAGGAACATCGGAAGGGAGTCATCGCGATGGCGGTTGAAGTCCAGATTAACAAGCGCCATTGCCCTTGAAGCAGAACGGGGGCGGGGCTCAATCCGGTTTAGAATTGCCAGAAATATCGTGAAGAAAAAGGTCGGAGTGGATAGATCCGGGATTGAACCCTTCATTGATAAAGGAGACAATTTCCACTTTTTGTAACACGGTGACGGTCGACGTTCTGTCGGGTTGAGCTTTCATCCCGAAGCTTCGCGTAGCGCAACCGCGAACCTGCAGAAATGAATTTTCTGCTACTCTTCAATCACATGATTCGGAGTTGCAGATGAAGATTGAAGCATTTCAAGGACTGGTGGTCTCTCGGGCGCTTTTCGATCAAGTCGACGTGCTTGTGTATGCGGACAACAAATACTCGTCGTCCGCGGCTCTGGTGATCCTACAAGATGCATTCKAACTGATACTTAAATGTGCGCTCATAGAGTTGGGGCATGATGAGAAAAAAAATATTGAAAATGCATCGTTCGACGAGCTCATCGCCGACTTGAAAAAGGCTGGCGTCGAAGTTCCTAAAACTGGAACCTTGAAGGCGATGAATAAGGAGCGAGTGAGCGTTAAACATTACGGACAGATTGCTGAACATGACACCGTGAAGAATTTCGTGTCGGCGACGATATTGGCGACTGAGAAAATCATGTCATCAGTATTTAAAACTGAGCTCTCTCAGGTTTTTCCAGGGGGCCAGCTAGTCAACGAGGAAATACGCGAGTTCATAGCAGAAGCGCTTAAGTATATTTCTGAAAAAGATGGATTCAATGCTTTGATTGCGATTCGGAAGGCAATATTCGTCGCTATCGAAGAAGATTATGACATTAGTGCATTTGCGGATCCAAAACAGGATCCAAATGATTGGAACATTTTGCTTAAGAGTCGCGGCAGCAGCGCGCCTTGGCACGCACGAAACTTTGGTTTTGTTGAAAAGAACGTTCGTGAACCTTTCGATTACATCCAATTGAACTACGAAAAGCTTCGAATGGACTTGATGGAGTGGGGAGTGAATACGCAGGACTTCTGGAATGTCTGGCGACTTACGCCGAGGGTCTACCGGAAAGAAGGCGAAAAATTTTTCCTCTATGAGACGCTGCGGACTGATGAGCCTGAACTGAATTTGCGCAACGCAAAATTTTGCTTAGACCGCGCGATTAGCATTCTGCAAAAAAAGCAGATGCATAGGCAGAATAGCCGCATGCTGCCTTATTCCGGTTACTTCGAGATTGAGGTCGGGACAGAAGCTGTGTGCTACGGAAAGGCCGATCAAAACTCGGAAAACGTCGGCAAGATTTTGGCCGGCTCGAAAGTGCAGTTTGAGAAATATTTGTTGGGATTCGACGGTGAGGCTTATGTAAAGCTCGCGCCCGACTTTAAGTCGAAGGACTTTATGCCGTCATACATTCTCGCAAGCGCAATAAAAAAAGCTTCGTGATGCATACAGCAAAAAAGATTTCATGAGGCGTTGGCGGCTTTAAGTTTCCATCTCGAAATCATTGCATTTATCTTAGGCTGCACGCGACGGCGGGCTTCGTCGCGATCCACACCGGCGAGAAGCATCTGGTCGTAGTCGGTCATCGAATGACGAAGCACATTCTGCATGGTGATGCCGACCGCTTTACCGATCGATGCGCCTTTCCAATCCTTCTTACAGATCTCGGCAATGAAGAACGCGACCGCGAAATCAGGGCAACCGGGATGCTTGCGGCGAAGATGCTTCTCGATTGTGTCGGGTGAGAATTTTGCCATTGAGATTTCCGAAATGAAAAAGGCCCACCGTGAAGCGGGCCTTGATCGCTCTTAGATGTCTTCACTCAAATTCTTGCGCAAATGGTCTGAGATTTCATTCAAAGCCATTCGCCGCTGTTTCGGCTTCCTCGCAATCACCTTCATAGCTTGGCTCTGGCCGGAGAGGTCGTGGTTGATGCTGCGGAGAGCCAAAGCATCTTCGGGCGTTGGATCTGCCGCGATTTCATCAAGCGTTCGACCACCTGCAAGCGACGAGTCGCCCACATCAAGAACGTTCCCGCTGGTCGTCTGAATCGGCAGCCGCTCAAAGCGTTCTTCCTCGTCATCAGTTTCCGCGAGACGGTGGAGCGTCATCCAGCGGAAATCGTCGCTCACCCGTCTCAGCAATCTCGCGTAGTTCTCAATATCCTGCACCATAGCGTCGAGACGTTCCAAAGGGCTTTCGCTTTCCGCAAGGCGATCAGCGAGGTCATTGGCGAACTCTTCCATTTGGTATTCCAAGCCAGGATCACGCAACCAGTCATCCGGTTTGTAAGTTGTTGAGAACTCGCCGAACATAGAGGCGTGCTCAACGACGTTCATATGCAAGAACTCGGCAAAAAGCTCCTTCTCACTGAGCGTTGCGGCGGGTGATGCGGGTGTGTTATTTTCCAAAACGGAACTCCTTATTTGAGAGATTGGGTGTTTCAATTCGCTGGCCGGACAGTTGGCGCTGTCCGGCAGCACTCTTCTGGGCGATCACTCGCCTTTGACCTTCCATTGCGGAAGCGTCCACCGAACCTGCTTTGAAAGCTGGTCGCGGTATTTCGTGAGCCTGACGATATCCGCCAAGGCCTGTTTCCGTGCCTCCGGGCCGCTGAGGTCTGCGGCCTCTAGTTCGGCGATCCGGGACTTGAACTGTTCAGATTTGTAGGTGTTGATCAGGCTGGCTAGTTCGACCGCAGCATCTAGCAGCACATCGACCGCACGTTCCGCGCAACCAATCGCGCCCCTATTCGGCCCTTCATTCCATTCTTCCCGCCAAAACGGGTCAGTATCCCCCTGTCCGGGGAATGAACCATGATTATCGAGACCGACAAGATCGAGATCGTGGGTGACGCGGTTATGCCAATTCTCACCCATCCACTCGTCAAAGGGCTTCGAAAAGAAAGCATCAGCTTTATAGGCTAATTGCTTCGCCCTTGCTTCGTCCCGTTCAAGCTGTTCGCGTTTACGTTCAAGCACCGACTTTGCCATATCCAGCTCCTTTTCGTGAATGTGAATACCAAATTCACGTTCACGATTTCAATAGCAAAGTTACGCGGCCTGCATAATTTCTTCGAGG
Source organism: Rhizobium sp. P1_E6 (assembly GCF_056405875.1). Lineage (NCBI taxonomy): Bacteria > Pseudomonadati > Pseudomonadota > Alphaproteobacteria > Hyphomicrobiales > Rhizobiaceae > Rhizobium > Rhizobium sp. P1_E6. The sequence continues at coordinate 79,224 of NZ_JBFUBG010000010.1, forward strand.
CAATCGGCGGGGCGGGAATGCGCGGGCCAAATGCCGGTGACTTCGCCCATACGTGCGACCAGTTCGTCTCGCCCGCCGAGCAGCGGAATGACTTCGACAAGGCGATTGACGACTTCCTCATAAAGATCATCCGGCAGATAAATTTCATCCATGTCAGTCTGCATTTTCTGGTGTCCTAATGTTTGGATTAACGTGACTGGTATTTCTGATTTCACGCCAGATGTAAAGTCTGAAAATCATAAATATCTAATCATATCAAATAGTTAGTCAGTAAATATTGACTTACCGCCGGCCTTTCCGGGCAATCTTCTGCCGCGCCAAGCCCGCTTCATACTCCTCACGAGCGCCGGCACGAGTGGCATTGCACTGGTAAAAAACCTTGTCAGTGCCGAGCGCTTCAGCCGTCAGGGCGAAATCTTTGGCTATGTAGCTCGCCCACCCGGTAGCGCTCCAAAGCTTGCGGGTGTCGGCCTGCCGGCCAGCGCCGGAACCTTCGACCTTGCCGCCTGCACTTTTGAGGGCTTGGCGAAACACCTTCCATTCGCCGCGCTCAAGGGTGGCGATACCATGAGCGTGAAGACGGCCCGTTGGTGTCACCTCTAATGCAAGCGAGATCGGCACGGCGCGACCTAGAAGGCGTTTGGAAGCGCGGTTGATCGCATCGGCGAGCATCTTCGCCGGACGATCTGACTGCCTAAGCCTAGCCGCCTGTTTCGCTGTGAGGTTCAGCGTCCAGGCAACGGACTCACATTGGAAAGCATATTCGAGAACACGGCGCTGGCGGTCGTCCGATGGCAGGCGTTCCCAACCCTTGGTCTTCTTGTGGGCCGCGCGGGTCGCCTTGATGGAGTGCTTGGCGTTCCGGCCTCGGGGCTTGTGTGCTTCCTGATGAGCCTCATACTTCTGAAGCTCATTGGCTACGAGGGTGAGATGGTGAGGTCGAGAGGTGGTTAGGTGATTGTTTGCATATACTAGACCTTCATCCMCAAGAGCAGCGGAAACGCCTTGCGCTGTAGGGGTTTCAGCCTGATTTTCAGGTGCCGCAAATGTTGCAAAATCCACGTTTTCGCAGAAGGCCATCTAGCGGGCCTCGCAAAGAAAAAACGTATAAGATTCTTGACCTTCGCGTGCGCGATGGTAATATAGATCCATTCCAAACCTTCGAGGGTCCGGTCATCAGTCGAAAAGCTGACCGGCCCTTTTCTTTTGTGGGTAATGACCATTCTATCAAGGTTGGAATTACTGCTCAATACGGCTTGGTTGTCTAAGAATCATTTAAAGATGGTCGTTAGACAGCGATTCTATACTTAATTATGTTGACGACGCCGGTTGCGGATGCGAGAATCATATTGATCAAAAGCGGCGGCGCTGGGCCGCCGTAGTTGGTTGAGATTGATTGCGAGCGCCGGAAGCTAACTCCCTTCCGGCGTTTTGCGTTATCTGCCCTTGCCGGCAGACAAAAGATTTCCGGGCCGCATTTGCGTCTGCAATTCTCGAATCACAATGCCTCGCATGGTCGCTTCCATTTCGGCGCCAATCTGCTTAGCAAGGTCGGCGTTCTGCTCTGGCGATCCCGAGCTACCTGTCACTGTCACCGGTGCGGAAATGCTGATCTGCTGGACAGGCGCGCTATTGCTGTTTGCCGGCTGTAGATCCGGCCTGCGGAGTGCCGGTGCGTCACCAACGTAGCCGCCGTCTGCGAACCCGCCGCGAAGCGCGCCACGATGCATAGCCTCCAAATTACCGACGCCAATCCGTCGCGTGGCTTCCTTGCTCACGACGAATTCGCCACGATGCACGACGCCTGCGGGCTCATACTTTCCACCACGTCCGGTAAAGCCGCCTTCCGCAAAACCAAACAATCCGCCGAGCAGTGATCCGAACAGGCCGCCGAAACCAACGCCACCACCCTCTTTCTGCTTATCCGTCTTCGGCGCGGTGCCGAACAGATTGGCAAGAGGTCCTTCGCCCATGAGCAAGGCTTGCAGGCTGGCTTGAAGCAAGGTCTTGAGGAACTGTTGCAACGCCTCTTGCGCTGTCATGGTGCCATCAATGATGCCGGTAAGCGCGTCGGTCATGGATTGGCCGAAGAAATGGGCCGTCTCCTGCGCCTGCTCCTGCTTCTGCCGGAAGTCGTCAACGCTGGTTTCTGCCGCTGCCATGCCCTGTGCAAGACTGGCAATTTCCTGCTTCTGCTGTGGCGTGAGCGCAATTCCGGCGCGCTGGGCTTCATTGAGCATTTCTTGCTCGTAGCGCAGCGCTGCCGCCTGTCGCGCGGTCATGCCAAGTGCCTGCTGTTCGGTCCCCTGCTGGGCCGTATACTCGCGGGCGCCAGCGGTAATTTGACCATATGCATCGGCTTGTTTTTGCGCAGCCTGCGTTAATCGCTCGATTTCGTCGGCGGTTTGCTTCCCGCGCGCGTCGGCATCTTCGATATGCCAGTTCTCATTGGAAAGTGGGAAGGATAGGCCGAAATTGCCGGCGTTCGAGTGGACCCAATCACGGGCGCGGTCATTCGAATAGCCAAGGTCGGCAGCGTTCCCCTTGTTGTGCTGGCTATTGCCGGGACGCGCCACCCACTTGCGCGCTTCTTCCGGCGAGCCATACTTCTTTAGGGCTTCTAGCCAAAGCTGTTGCTGTCGGGCGATATCGCGGAAGCCGGAATTGACCGTGACCATACCCTTGAGATCGTCGGGCATGGAAGCAATCATCTTCGCCAGCTTCTCGCGAAACGCCGTTTGCATTCCGGTTAGGCTGTCCTTGCCCTTACCGTTCGCGAGGATCGCCGAAAGGTAGGTCGTCGGGTCGTCCGTCGCGCTCTTGAGATTGAGCGAGGAAAGCGCCTTGCCGCGCATCTCGTTAGCCAGGGCGATTTCGCGCTGGCCGCTCGCCTGCGAAATAGCCTTCTGATAGATCGCGTCAATCTTGCTCTTGGCATCGAGATCGGCGAGCGACTTCGCCAAATCCGGCACCTCTTCCTTCAGGGCGCGGATGGCGTCGGAATAGCTCTTGATGCCAGCGACGGCCTTTGCTGCGGCACTACCGCTGCCGGATAGGGCATTGTTGAGGTTGTTCACAGGAGGCGTTGCGCCCTTGGCATCCTCGCCGGCCTTGTAAACGAAATTCTCGCCATAGCCGTTGCGCCGGTCGAGGACGTCGCGAAGCTTCATGGCCTCGCCGGTCAACTCTTCGACAAGCTGCTTCTGGCGTTCGATGTTGAGATCAATAGTCGGATCGCCGGGAAACGCGCCCTTCTCTTCGTTGAGTTCAGCAAGGCGGGTCTTAGCCGTTTCGAGCTTCTGATAAGCGGACACAAGAGCAGTTTGCACATTGCGGGTCGTCTGCTCATCAATCTTATTAAAGCGGTTGAGGAAATCATCGGCGAGGAAGGCTAGGCTAAGAAAGGCCTCCTTCCAATAGGTGCCGAACGAGTTTGCAGCTTTCGACCATTCGCGGTCAAATTCGTCCGCGCGCTGGATAAGCTGCTCATCCATAATGATTCCGAGATCATTGGCTTGCTTGATCGTCGCGCGAATGCTGTCGGTGCCGCGATCGATAAGCTGCACGAACTTTTCGCCGCCCTGTCCACCGAACACCTCATCGAAAACGCGGATGCGGGCTGCGCTGTCGAGTTGCTGCATACGGTCAATGATATCCAGCAAGAGTTCTTTCGGATCTTGAAGCTTCCGGGCAAGCTCTTCGGCACTATAGCCCATGCGTCGGAATGATTCCGCGCCGCTGCCGCTGCCTGACTGGATCCATTCATCGGCGCGAAGGGAAAGCTCCTTCATGGCGTCTGTGAGTGCATCGATCGGGATGCGGTTTTGTTCGGCAACGAAACCGAGTTCCTGAAAGGATTTGGAGGAAAGGCCGGCCATTTTGGCGTTATCGCCGACTTCAGCAACACCCTTCGCGAGCTCGCCGACGCGTCCAATGATTTCGTCCAGGCCACCCACGGCAAGCCCGCCCGCGATACCGCCGAGCAAGCCCTTGCCGAAGCTGCCGAGCGTTCCAAGCGCGCCGTTCATGGCTTTCTCGATACCAGCGCCTGCGTTTTCCGCCTCCTTCTGGATCGCGCGGAAATTGGTGCGGCTCTTGCCCTTAGAGCGCTCAAGGTCGCGCTCATACTTGTTCAGACGGGCTTCAAAAGTCACCAAAAGGCGCTGTTCGTCACTCATGCTACTATTCCTTATGCTGCTTCAGCTTCATCGTGAAGCTGGTCGAATTCATCGGGGTCACGGTCGAAAATTGAGCGCTGGTTGTCGTTCGCCGCTGCCCGGAAAACGGAAAGCGCGGACGCGATAGCGCCGTCGATATGATTGCTGTGGCGGGTGCCCTTATGCATCGTGGTCAACTCGCCGGCATTGGTGGCGCGCTTCACGACGACGCTTTCGAAGTGATTGCGAAGGATCGGGTGCGCGCCGTGCCGGATACGGCGACCATTCACGATGCGCTCAAGGTCGCAAATCGGGCCGTGCATGTGCTTCGCAGTCTGCGGAAGCTGAAGCACTGTGATGCCGTGATCCATGAGCTTCGACATGAGCGGGCCGGCAAGCGAAGGGTCAAAGACGACTTCGCGCACGTCATAGGTGCCGCAAAGGTCGATAATTTTGTCGGCGATCACGTCCGGTTCGATCACCGGGCCATCGATCACGGTCAAAAGGCCATCATCGCGCCATCGGGGATAAGGAACCTGCTCAAGCTTGGCCTTGTCCTCCAAACCTTCGGACGGCAGGAAGAACCACGGGTGAACCGAAATCCGGCCATCGTCATGCCGGAAGGCGGCAACGATTGCAGTCAAGTCACCAGAGCGTGACAAATCCACGCCAAGCCAGCATCGAAGTCCCTCAAGGTCGGCGAGATCGAAATTCGGATCACGGCCCGCATCATAGACGGCCATATCAAAGAGCGGATCGCGGGAAGCGGCCTGCCAGATATTAAGGTTCAACTGCTGGAACTGGTAACGCGCGGGCGGGCTGTTTTCCGCTTCCTTTAGCTTGTTCCGCAAGCCGATAATGTTGGGGAAGCCATAGGGAAGACCGGGATTAGCCTTCGTCCACATCGCTTCGTCGCGCCAATCATCGCAGGATTCAAGCTGAAATAGGATTGGCAATACGGTCGGGTCGTCAATCTCGCCAGTCGCGACCTTATAAGCATAGTCATACTGTTCGAAGCCGAGATTATCCTGTCCACGGCCCGCCGTCGTGCAGATGATGGTGAGCGGGTCGGCCACCTTAGTCGTGCCTGAGTCCAGGGCTTCCCAGAGTTCGCGGGTCGGCCACTGGTGGATTTCGTCAACTAGGATGAAGTTCGGCGTGGTCCCGTGCTGCGCCTTCCCATCGCTGGAAATGGCCTTCAGGGTTGCGCCGTTCCGCCGGTTCAAAATCTGCTTCGCCGAATTAAAGGCGTCATTGATCTTCGTCGCGTCAACAAGCCGGCGATCCATACGGACGATGTTCGCGGCCTCGCGAAAGCCGATGCCAGCCTGTTCGCGATCACATGCCGCAAAGATCACCTGTCCGGCCGGGACAGCTTCAGGGCCGAGCAAGTGCAAGAGCGACCATGCGGCGGCATGGCTGGTCTTGCGATTGCCACGGCCGAGCATCAAGAACACCTTCTTCACGACGCGGGTGCCATCGGGATTGCGCGGCCCATAGATGCGCTGCGTCATCCGTTCGAAAGGCGTGTAAAGCTGGAAACCATGCTTCGGTGCAGTGCTGGCCGGGTGGCGCAAAGCCCGAAGAAAACGCACGGCACGGTCGCCGTGGCCGAGCGGATCATCAATCAAGCTGTTATCGAAAACCCATGCCGGAAAGGCGCTCTTGCTCATCAGCGCACCATGAGCGGGTTGTCGCTGTCGTCATCATCCGTCGCGGCGCTACCGACACGGGCGCGGCTGGTCGGCGACAAGCCATATTCGGCTGCAAGCTGCCGGGCCGTCTGCAAGGCGCGGTTCTGCATCCCAAACAGGACCTTATCCATCGGGGCGGCGCGACGGGCGTCCTCAACCTCACGGGCGAAGCCGCGCGCCATGCACAAATCTTCGATGCCTCCGAGATCGCCACGGGTGATGATACCGCGTTCGATCAGGCCGGGCATGATCCGCTTCCATTCGGCGCGCGCATAGGCGGAAAGCTGTTTTGGTGCTGCCGGTGCCTTCACCAGTGCGTTGCTGTCGCGTTCGATGGTCGGCTTCACACCGCGAAGGTGCGTCACTTCAGGGCCTCGCCGCGAAGTTCCAGCGCGTCACGCCTGCCGAGTTCCTTGATTTCCGTGAGGCCATAGGACGTGCCGTTACAATTCACGCGGTCGGCAGTCGTGATGCCAGGGCGATACCGGACACGAAAAATCACGGTGCCCGTCTCTGCTTCGCCGTAGCCGGTGAAGAATTCGCTCGCCGACTGCTGAAGGACTTCCGCCCACACCGTTGCAACTGAAGTCCACGACTTCACGACGCCACCGGACGGCTTCACCGTTTCCGATTCACGCTCGATAGTAATGCGGCGATCCATGTTTCCGATATTCAGCACGTCAGACGAACCACCGGATAAGAGCCTCGACGGACAAGACGCCATGACCATATGACGGGTCGGGATCGCGCGGGAACCGGGATGCGGTAACGCGGAAGTGGTCACAATAGCCGCCTTCGACCGCAACACTTCGCTTGTCGAGGGCTGCCATAGCCGCGCCAGCAATCTCCTTTGCCGCATCCGGTCCAGCGTCCAGCGTCCAAATATGAAGGTCGAGATAAACCCACGCGACGCGCTGGCTAGTGTAGTCGTGGCCGTGCAAAGAGGTGTTGCCGTCATTCATAATAACGCAAGGCGTTTTGTCGGGGCGGGTCGAGCCGGAACGGATATGATCAGCCGGAACAAGGTCGGTCACGGCTGGCGAGTCCACGAGCGCTGCGCGGATTGCGGTCTGTAGGGCGAGCGTCGGTTCAAACATTCTTTCCATTCCATGCATCTCGCACGGCCTTTCTGCCGGCGCGGTCAATTCGTTGCTGAAGACGTTTGCGGAGAAGTCGAAGGGCCGGCCAAAAGAACGGCTGGGCTTCCGTCGTGCTGGTGCCGTATTCGACAAGGTGCGCATAACGAACGTCGGTGTTACCGGCTGTCACGATGACTTCTGTTGCGCCGGCCACGCGAGAGCCGCCCGGTTGGCTATATGCCGGGGTGGCCTCGCCGGGACCGGTCACGGTGATGCTGTTCGCAAGGGCGTGCGTATCTTTCGGCGCAAGGTGCTTCTGTGCATCCGCAAGTTCGCTTGCCGATGCCTCTAGAGCCCTAGCGATCTGTTGACGTGGTGCCTTCTTCACGCGGTCAAACGCGCTCATGAGGCCGTCGAGGCCGTCGTTACTCGCCATCGGTGAACCACTTTTCGCGGTAGCTATCGAGGATCGAGGTCACGCCATGCGGCGCAAGTTGCATCGATAGGCCGAAAGTCGCGATGTTTCTGCACTCGAAATAGAAGGAAACGAGCCGCAAAATCGCGATTTTCACGTCTGCCGGAACGGGTTCGAGATCGGCAACAGGTTTGCCGATGTAGTTCCCGCACCACGTCTCTGCGGCCTCAAGATACAGGGAAATAAGCTCATCTTCGGCGGTTCCATCCACCTTCATGTGAGCCTTGGCGAGGTCGATCGTCACCGCGCTCATGCGTCGCTCCCCGAAAAAGTTATATTCGACGACTCTTGCGCGGTGCTCCCCGCGCCGGTCCCCTTTGAGGTCGGAAAGTCTTCGACCACCCCCCGCCCACGCCGGCTGTTGATTGTGGTGGCTTTTGCGGTAAGCGCGCGTTCGAGCGGCCAGCCGGCCGCGATCCGGGTCCGCAATGTTGCAGACTGGATACCGGTATGCCGTGCCCATTGGGCGATATTCATAGTGTGATTATCGAATGTGTAGAGGGCGCGCGGCTTGAGCTTCCTAAGCTTCGGAAGCCGTTGCTTTCGATGAAAAATGGGCAGCTGCTGACCGCTGTGCGTAACGGTCATAGGTGTCGTGATCGCGTCGGCTACTGTCTCGCCACGCTCAAGCCGCGCGATGATAATGGCGGGTGTAATGCCGTAGTCCAAAGCCCATTCGGTAATAGGCTGTTCAATGCTGGCGTGCGCGAGGATCGTCTTTGGTGTCATTAGAGCACCACGACATCAACCGGCTGATCATCATCCGGCATAAGGTAGACGTTAGCCTCATTGGAGGAGAGGCCCCACTGCTTCAAATCGATAACCTGCGGATCGTAGCCTTGCGACTTGAAGTAAGGTGCGTCCAGGTCGGGTTTGACTCTGATAGCGTGCCCATCAATAGTCTGCGTGGGTTCCCCTATCGTAAGCCGAATGGCTTTGGCGCTGGTAACTTGGATGCTATCGAAAACTATGGCGAGCGTCCACACGCCGGGTTCGAGGGTAATCTTTTCCATCATACTCATGGGATCGGCCTTTCAAGTCGCTGCTTCACGCAGTCGTGGCAGGGTTTGCAGAGGGGTTGCCAATTGGCGCGGTGCCAAAACAGGTTCTTGTCGCCACGGTGCGGAATGACGTGATCCACGACGGATGCGAGGCGGGTAACGCCTAGTTTGCTGCACTCACGGCAATGGGGGTGCATGGCAAGATATTCGAGGCGAGCTTTTCGCCATTCGTGATCATAGCCACGGGCGCGGGCGGAAGGTCGGCGAGCATCATGGCGACGGTTGCGCCCGCGCGTTTCCTGCCGGCGACATTCACAGATTTCTTTGTGTGGCACGATGCGGCCACATGAGCAGATGCGGGACGGCTTGCTCATCGGCCAGTCCTCAAAATGCTGCCTCTCAAGGCTTCGACGCCAGCTCGGTTAAATTCGGGGTCGCGGCCTTGGGCGACATCGCGCGCGGCTTGCTCGGGGTCGGGCGCGGCTCTTGTCCGCTTGTCTTCGCCAGCACCAAATCTGCCAATTAGAGCTTCGTCTATCTCGGTGGGTGTGGCATTCCATGTGGCCTCTGGCGTCCAGCCGAGCCCGCCAGTCGCGGCCCGATAGAGACCACGATAGAACTCAGACCATGGAATGCCGCTGCCGGTTGAGGGTTTGGCCTTCGGATCGGGTGCCGGCGTCAGCATTGAAACGAGTTGCGCGAGCGGCTGGCGAACGGCGATGAGGAACGGGAAAAGCGGCCTTCCCAAGATCGGGAGGAGGAAGGCCGCTGCATCCTCGCGCCGGGAACAAGCAGCAAGGATGATTTCGGAAATGATCGTAAGGTTGAGATCGTCCAGCGCCCGGAACAGCGATGGGAAGCCGTAACGGGCTTCAAGAGTCACAGCCGCCCGCAATGATGGGCGAAGCGTCACGGTGCTGCCACCGTGCGCAATCATCACCTGTTCATATGCGGGCCGCTGGTAGTTCATGGATTACGACGTCGCCATCTTCAGCTTGCGGAACGCGGCCGGGCGAACAACGCCCGCACCAACGCGACGGCGAGCATGAAAGCGAACGAGACCTTCAGTCTTAAGAAGCCACGGATTTGCTTCCACGCCGAAGTTCACACGGTCGTAGATGCGATAACMGGCTTTGAAGTCGCCGAAGATGATTGGGAAAGCATTTGCGGCGACGTCCGGCATGTCGACAAGCTCGACAACCGGGCGACCGAGGATCGTTTCCGGCTGGCCTGCCTGATACGAGGGTTGCCAAAGGTAGTTGCCGGCTCCGTCTTTCAAGGTCCGGATGACGGCAAGCGTGGTGCCGTTCATAGCCCACGTTCCCCGGTTGCGATAAACGGCCGGAAGCGAATACATCAGTTTGATAAGCGCATCGGCTGACAGGTTGGTTGCGTGGCCGTTCAGGGCGTTCGCGACTGCAGCTTCGTTCATGAAGCCAGATGGCGCGGCAGCGTCTGACACGCCGACGAAAGCCTTACTCTCCTTCTGGCCGAAATCTTCGGCGAGGGCGAGATTGACTTCGCCGACAACGTCGGCGCTGGCGTCTTCGATCATCCAGCGACTGAGATCGACATGGGTCGTCAGTTCCTTGACGCTGATTTCCATGTCGCCGAAGCTCGGCTCGGATGCTTCAGATGCGGTAGCTTCGCCCTTCCACTTCGCGTTCGTGACCGACAGACGCTTCGGCAGAATGACGGTATGTGAGGAGGCCGGCTTCACGTCCACGAGCCCGCGAACAGGCGAAAATTCGATGAGGTTGCGGATAAATTCGTTGCTTGTTTCTTCCGGCGCGAGAATGTAGCCGGTCAGTTCATCAGCGCCGACAGTCAGAGCTTTCTTGTCGATTTCGCCGGTGCGGAGGTAGTCGGCGAACGCCTTCTTCTCAAGGTCGTTGTCGTTTTCCGCTGCCGGATGATTGTTGTTTGCTGCGGTCGGGCGATTGAGCTTCGCCTTGATCGTGGCGATATCGGCCTTGAGTGCCTTCAGGTCTTCCGGCGAGATCACCGGATCATTCTTAGTTTCGAGTTCTTCGTTTTCCAACTTGGGTTCCTTGTTTCCTGCCGCGCCATCGGCGGCCTTTAGTGACGTGATTTGCGCGCCGGGATGGCTGGGAACGGCGACAACTGAGATTTCGTGAAGGTCGAGGGCTGTAATCGTCCGCCCGCGCTGGCGGGGCTTGGCAGCCTTCGTGCGAAAACCGATTGAGAGGCCGGACACGGCCTTGTTACGGATCATGGCGCGGACTTCGCGGGCGCGCTCAACGTCATCCACGAGCAAGCGACCTTTCACCGTGAGGCCGTCAGGCGTTTCGCTGATTTCATCCCAAACGCCGATCACCTGCGCTTGATCGTGAGCGAACAGCATCGGCAGGACTTCCGGGGAAGCGATGGCTCCCTTTTCGATCACGTCGCCGACGCGATCCGGGGAGCCGAAGGGCCATGCAATGCCGGTGATGGTGCCGGCATCGTCAACGGTTAGCGCGGCTTTGATTTCGAGGCGGTCGGTCATTCGGCCACCTGTCCGTCTTCCCCCTGGGCGTCATCATTGCCGAAGAACAGCGAGGAAATGACGCCATCGGCTACGGAAAAGATTTCCCCGAGCGGACGCCCGACGCCATAGACGGTCACAAGCTGATCAGCTTCGACCGGAGAGATACCGCCCCCGATGAGCCCGAGCCGGATAACTTGAAGCACGTCGGACAACGAGTAATCGGAAGTGCGAAAGCGCCGAAAAAGAGCGCCGACACCCACGCCGGTCTTGCGCTCAAGTTCCTCGATAAGTTCGCGATTTGGAAAAGCGAAGACCTTTTGGCCGTCACCAAAGAACGCGGTGTGCTGTGTCATGCTGCATCCTTCACCGACACCGTGGCCGGCGCGGCATTGCTGGTGGTGTGCGGATTGGTAAGTTCATCGCCACCGGGAAGCGGCGGCATGTTGAGGATCGCCCGGACTTCGTTCGGGGTCATGATGCGGTTTGTCACGAGCGCGGTCATGTTCGCGGTGCGGCTTGCTGCATCGGCGCGCATCAGGTCGTCAGTGACAAACTCAAAATAATGGTCGTCTTGTTCGTCCTCGCTGAGAAGGACTGTCGTCATGGCGTCCGTCCAACGGTCCAGCCACGGGCGAAGGCAAAGCTGTAGGAACTGTGCGCCCATCTGTTCGGTGTTCGACCACGTTCCCCGTGTCAGTTCGAAAAGCATGGTCGGCGGCACGCCGAAGATGCGGGCGATTTCGCGGACCTGTTCAAGCCGATGCTCAAGGAACTGCGCATCGGTCGAGGTCATGGCTGGCTGATCATACTTCCAGCCGGCATCAAGAATGAGCGGATCGCCAGAACCACCCTTCTGCCACTCGCGGAAGGACTTGCGGATGTTGCCGACCGCCTGCGCGCCAGCTTCGCCGCCCTGCGGCTTGTCGTTCGAAATGATACCGGTCGGGCGGGCGCCGGAACCGAAGAACTGCGCGCCGTGGCGCTCAAGGATCGACGCAAGGCCGATAGCTTCCTTGCCGAGCGAGATTGGCGAGACGCCGAGAAAGGAGGGAACGTGCAGGATTTCGGTGTGCGGGTAGTCGCGAGTGCCACCTTCTTCGGAAACACGATAGACCGGCGCGCCGGTAAGCGGTGCCTCAAGCACTGTCGTCTTGCCGGGCTTCAGGCGATGTAGCTCGAAAGGCCGCCCATCTTCGAAGCGCACGACGCGGGCATAGCCGTTACCGTGGATAAGGGCGTCGGCGGTTAGAACGGTGCGAAGCTCGCCCGCGCCGGTCCATTCATTGGCACGCTTGTGAACGATGCGATAAGCGGAATGATCTTTAGCCGGGAGTTTGCCGGTAGCGGTTTCCTGATAGACCTTGCAAGGAAGAGAACCGATGGTTTCGGAGATTAAACGGACAGCTTGAAGAACAGCGGGGACATATAGCGCCGATCGCCCGGCAATGTTGACGCCGGAATAAATCGGACGGAAGCCAATCAGGTCAGCGAATTCGGGACTATTAAGCGAATACGCCTTTTGTTCTTGGCGGAAGCCAAAAGCATTTGAGATAGCAGAGGCGATACTCATTCAAGGTTCCCAATTCGATCTGGGAACTATTGTCTCACGCTCCGAACCTAATGTGAATCCTTAATAGGAGCAAATTCCTATAATAGGAAATAAATCTTTCATTCGCACGTGTGCTCAGCAACCGAATCTCGTTATAAACGCCTAGGGCAAATTCACCGGCAGATGGCGGCGTAATGACTAATGACGCGAACAATGAACGTCCGATCAAGGGTGCGACTGGCAAGCTTTTGATTTGCGGGGGTGCAACGGCGCTTTGGTTGATCGCCGCTGCGTGGATTGGATATTTTGCTCATCCACCCATGGACGATCTGAGTTGCAAAGGAACATTTGCCTGTTTAACTGCGAGTGAATGGGGCGACTACTTAGCGGGCGTATTTGCGCCCATAGCATTTGTTTGGCTGGTAGTCACAGTATGGATTCAGTCAGACGAATTGCGGGAGCAACGAGTTGAGCTTGCATTGACAAGAAAGGAATTCGAGCTCAACCGCGCGGTTATGGAGGAACAAGCTAAAGAGGCGAGACGTCAAGCCGAATACGTGGCGATGCAGACCTCACTTTTAGACGACGAGGCCAATGCGCGAAAAGCAGACGCTCATCTAGCCTCGTTTATGACATTGATGTCTCGCTATGTTGAGCATTCGCGTGAATCTCGCGAAAGCGTGTTTTATCAGCGAGATCTTCTTCCCGGATACCTATTTTGCGAAGTTAAGCTAGGCAGCAACGAACGCTATGTCTACACGCAGTGGGAGCACACCAATTCAATACTTGCTGGAAAGGCGGTAGGACTGAAACTCGTGGGTGATGAAATATTCGAGGAAGTCTTCATATTCATTTACAGTGCAGAAGAACTAGTTGATTCAATTCCATACCACAGCCGAGTATCCTGGAAGAGAAGTAAGCTAACTCCGCTGCTGGATAACTACTGCCGAATGATTGTAGGCAGCAACAGGATGTCCCACCTGCAGGGGCATGTCGAAGCGCGTGACAGACGCCTGGGACGTAGCGCCGTTAACATCTAAGGTTCAAGGTGGCTTAGCTTGAGCCCGGAGTAGGCTATGGTGTTAACGAGTTCCACGCGCTGCTCAAGCATACCTTGTGCAAGAACCCCGTAACCGCGCGTCACTTTGTTTCCGCTAACGTGGCCGAAGATGAAATTGAATTGCTCATCCAAATAGCCGGCACGGCGCACCGCGTCGAAAGCGCCATGCCGGAAAGAATAGAGGGATAGGCCGCGCCCGTTCTTGATGCCAATTCGGGTAAGGTAGCGGCCAAACTCGCGACTGTAATCAGCGATCATTTGGCCGCGCGAGTTCCGTTCGGCAAGCGGGAATAGGCGAGATTGTCCTGCTTCTTGCATGTCGGCACGGTATTCGAGGAAACCAAATTTGATGAGCTCGGAATGAATAGGAACGACGCGCCTTGAACCTTCGGTTTTCACGCTCTTGCCGCTGTCCACGTCATCATCGTCGCTGGTTTCGGTGATATCCATTATCCAATGCCCGTGCTCCTGCCGGACGTCTGAAATGGCAAGCTGCGCGATCTCTGCCGGACGTGCGCCGGAATAGAGCATTACCAGCGGAACCCAATAGCGGTGATCGCGAATAAGAACGTTGCCGGGCTTGTGCCAGAAGCGAGGCGCTTCGTCGCTCTGGCATCCCGTGAACAAGGGAGACTTGAACAGCACGTTCATTTGGTCGGTCGTGAAAGGGAAGACCTTTTTCTTCTTGTCCTTCGCCAGGGACATCCCTTCAGTCGGATTGTTCTCAAGGTAGCCGTGCGACACAAGCCAGTTGCAGAACGCGCCGAGACTGGAAAGGTAGCGGTTGACGGTGCGCGGCGTCAAAACCGGCTTCCMTACGATTTCATTGTGCTTCACAATCTGCACAATCTTCATACCGGCGAAAGCCTTCGTCTCCGTCGCTTTGACCGGATATCTCATCAACAACGCTTTCCACTCGCGAATTACCTTCTTGTCGATCCGATGGACGGGGTAGGTGCTCCCGGCATAATCAACGAAAGTTCCAATGTCGCGGCGGGCCTGTGCAAGCGTATCTGCTGTAATGCTCTTCGGATTTTCGCGGGCGTAATTCCCGAACAGTTCCAGAATGCCTTCGCCGGCTGCCGCTGTCTCGCGCACTTTCCCGACGGCAGGCTTCACGATGGGATCAGCAGGGACGCCCGAATAGTTACCCTGGTCGCGTTCAAGCGTGCGCTCGATCCCCTCGATTTCGGCGCGCATCAACAGAGCGCATAGCTCATAATAATCGTCGGATGGTTTATCGATTAAGAGGCGGTTCTTGGCGATGAAGCTGTCTACCGCAAGCTCTATGAGCCTCGTTTCACCGGAGACTATATCCCGCTTCAATGCGGCTAACCGGCGAGTTCTGTAGTTAGCATCGTCGCCGCGAGCTCTAAGCATGATTTCAAGATCGGCATGCGCATTGATCATGCCTATGAAATCAGCGGAGTATATTTCTCTGCGTTCGATCTTACGCCAAACCTTGTCTTCTTCCGCCTGAATATCGGCATGCGAGGGCATAGAGCGACGCTTTTCGTCGTCGCGCTGAAGCGTCGCCTCGTAGTGCTGCCAAACCGCAACAGCCTTGTCGTCGTCGGTGATCTCGCGCCGAGAATTTATATCGTCGAATTCTGCGCGCCATGCCTCAATCACCGGCCATAGGCGTCTCTYTGCCTCGTTCTCATCCTTCGTGCGGAGAGACTTCTTCCGCACTTCGCTGCCGATATGCGCGACCAAATCGGCCGGAATATCAATACGGGCGTAATAGGTGCCGTTGCGTCGTTCAAGGTAGGTTAGGCGTGCCATTTCAGGGGTTCCGTAACAGTGCTCCGTAACACCATTCCGTAACAGTCCTAAAAAAATACGTCAATAAAAACAAATAAGTAAATGAAATTAAGGCGCTAAATAAACTTGGATTTTGTTCCAGGCGCCCCAGCCACATCTTCCGGACAATCCGTGAGTCATCTCCTCGAAGCTGCACCCGCGGCAATAGTCTGCACAAGCTCGTCCACCTCCCGTGCAAGGCGCTCGGGCGGCAAGCCGACGAAGCGGCCTTCGAGGCTGATGCTGACAACACCGTGAACGGCACCGAACAGGGTGCGGGCGCGGATGGCCCTGTCTTCCGCAGGCATATCGGGTTGCAGTTCGGCAAGCGGTTCGGCAATCACATTCATCAAAAAGAGATGCTCGTCGAGATGCCATTGCGGCGTCGGGCTGGTTTCGGGCGGAAAGTGGTCGAACAGCGCCTTCCAGAGATTTCGGTTTTCGACCGCGAAACTTAAATATCCCTGCGCCAGCTTACGCAGCCGGTCTGTCGGCGTCGTGTCTCTGGTTTCGGGTAGCGTCAGCCTTGCCTCCAGCGCCTTTAGCGTTGTGGAGTTCACGTGGATGACGAGTTCGGAGAGATCGGCGAAGACCGTATAGAGCCCACCGAGCGCACACCCGGCATCCTGTGTGATGTCGCGCGCCCTGAGATTGGCGAGCCCCTCCTCGGCAATCCGGTTTCGCGCCGCATCGATCAGCCGTGTCTTCAGATCCTCGCGTTTTTCTTCTCTTTTGCCGGCCATTAACCATCTCGCTTCGATTCCATGAACGGTGTTCAAAATTATTCTTGAACACCGTTCATGATTCTGCCATAATTCAACTCGTGAACAACGTTCATAAACCGGAGGAAGGAAATGTTCAAACTGATTTCGACATTGCTGCGGGGCAGGGCCCATGATGCCGAACAGGCCTTTGCTGACCGCAACGCCGTACCTCTTCTCGCTCAGCAGATTCGCGATGCAGCGCAATCGATCCAGTCGGCCCGTCGCAGCGTAGCGATCGCCATTGCCCAGAACGAGCAGGAGCGGATCCAGCATGCAATGATTGTCTCCCGGATCGACGATCTCGAAACCCGCGCTTCCGCGGCGCTCGCCAAGGGCAATGAAGCACTGGCCCGGGAGGCGGCCGAAGCGATCGCCTATCTCGAGGCCGAGCGCGATCAATCCGAAAAGGCCCAGGCTCAGTTTACGACCGCAATCGACAAACTGAAGGGAATTGTCCGCGTCTCGGAAACGCGGCTGCAGGAACTGCAGCGTGGCGAGCGCCTGGCCCGCGCCACCGAAGAGGCGCAGAAGCTTGATGTCACCGTGGCCGGTCCAGGTTTTGCGACGCTTGACGATGCGGAGGAGACCCTTGCGCGCCTTCGCATCCGCCAGAAGCAGAATGAACTGACAGCCTCGGCCATGAAGGAGATGGAGACCTCCACACGTCCCGCTGGGATCATCGAGAAGCTTGCCAATGCCGGATGCGGCGCGCCTTTGYGCTCCTCCGCCGATGATGTGCTCGCCCGTCTGCGCAGCCGCATCAATCCCGCCGCTTAAAGTCAACGCCATCAAACCTGAGGGAATCACGACAATGAACGACAGTTTCCAGAAACATTCCGCCAGTTGGGTCAGCTTCTCCTACATCTCTTTCGGTGCAGCAGCCTTCATGCTGGCCCTCGGCCTCTATATGATGCCGCTCGATCTCTGGGGAAAAGGCTATCTGGCCATGGGCATTCTGATGCTGATGCAGACGACGGTGAACATCACCAAGACACTGCGCGACAATGCCGAATCCGAGAAGCTGATCCGCAAGGTCGAAGACGCTCGCACGGAGAAGCTGCTCGTCAAGTTCAATCGTAACGGTGAAGATTGATCTTCGTTAACTACACCATAGAGTTGTTATCGTGCTCAACTTTTACACAACAACTCTATGGCCTTGTCTGTGGATCTCACAAGGAGCCAGCCGATGCAACGCAGCCTGATGACTTCGAGGAAATTCGCGCCGTTGTTCTGGACGCAATTCCTGACCGCCTTCAACGACAACTTTCTCAAGAACACCCTGGTGTTCCTGATCCTGTTCCAGATGTCGGCCAATGAAGGTGCCGCGCTCGTCACGCTCGCCGGCGTCATCCTCATCGTGCCGTTTCTGCTGCTTTCGGCCATCGGCGGCGAACTCGCAGACAAGCACGACAAGGCAAGGATCGCCGAACTTCTGAAACGATGCGAGATCGCGGTCGCCGCCCTTGCCGTCGTCGGTCTTGCATTCTCGTCCATCTGGATACTGATGGCGGCGCTGTTTGGCTTTGGCGTCGTCTCTGCACTTTTCGGACCGATCAAATATGGCATCCTGCCCGACCATCTGGAGCGCCGCGACCTGCCGAAGGCCAATGCCTGGATCGAGGGCGGCACGTTCATTGCCATCCTTGCCGGCACGATTGTTGCTGCATTTGCCTTTTCCGGCGGCGACAATGTTCTCGTCTTCGGCACGATGATGATGGGGCTTTCGGTGATCTGCTGGCTTGCCAGCCGGATGATCCCGGCAACCGGCTCCAAGGCTCCTGATCTCAGGATCGACACCAACGTCATCCGCTCCAGCTACAATCTCGTCATGGAAATCCGCAGCGACAAGCGTCTCTGGCGTTCGGCGCTGATGAACTGCTGGTTCTGGCTGGTTGGCGCCTTCGTCCTGTCCATCCTGCCGACCATGGTCACGGAATTGCTTGGTGGTTCGGAAATCGTCGTGCCGGCCTATCTGACGGTCTTTGCCGTCGCTGTCGCGATCGGTTCGGCAATCGCTGCCTGGATGTCGTCGGGTCGCATCGTTTTGCTGCCGGCGCCGATCGGCACGGCGCTGCTTGCCATCTTCAGCCTCGACCTCGCCTGGAACCTCTGGGGTCTGCAATCGACCAGCCACGCGACGACCATCCTCACCTTCTTCGCCGGCCAGAACACCATCCGCGTCGCAATCGACCTCGCCGGGATGGCGATCTCAGGCGCCTTCATTGCGGTACCGACATTCGCTGCATTGCAGACCTGGGCACATGAGGACCGCCGCGCCCGCGTCATCGGCGCTGCCAATGTCCTGTCGGCCCTCTTCATCACGGTCGGCCTTGGTACTGTTGCCGTCGTCCAGGCCCTGGGCGCCTCCATTCCGCAGATCCTGATCGGCCTCGGCATCATCAATTTCGCCGTTGCCTGGCTGATGCTGAAGACGTTGCCAACCAATCCTTTCCGCGATTTCGTCTCGATCCTGTTTCGTGCGTTCATGCGGCTGGAAGTAGAAGGCCTCGAAAACATCAAGAAGGCAGGTCGCGCACCGATCATCGCGCTCAATCATGTCAGCTTGCTCGACGGTGCGCTGGCACTCGCCATCACCGAGGAAGAACCGGTCTTTGCGGT
Organism: Rhizobium sp. P1_E6; assembly: GCF_056405875.1. Taxonomy (NCBI): domain Bacteria; kingdom Pseudomonadati; phylum Pseudomonadota; class Alphaproteobacteria; order Hyphomicrobiales; family Rhizobiaceae; genus Rhizobium; species Rhizobium sp. P1_E6. The sequence goes on from NZ_JBFUBG010000010.1 coordinate 97,916, forward strand.
CGACTACAAGATCGCCCAGGCGTGGTGGGTCAGACCCTTCCTGAAGATGTGCAAATTCCTGCCGCTCGATCCGACCAAGCCGATGGCGACACGTTCGCTGATCAAGGTGGTGCAGGACGGCAGCCCGATCGGCATCTTTCCCGAGGGACGCCTGACGGTGACCGGCACATTGATGAAGGTCTATGACGGCGCCGCCATGGTTGCGGACAAGACCGGATCGATGGTGGTGCCGGTGCGGATCGACGGCCTGGAGAAGAGCTATCTCTCCTATCTTGATAACGGCAAGATCCGCCGCCGGCTGTTTCCCAAGGTCAAGGTCACCATTCTCGAGCCGGTGAAGCTGGAAGTTCCGCCTGAACTCAAGGGTCGCAAGCGCCGCACGGCGGCGGGCGCTGCCCTCTATCAGGTCATGTCGAACCTGATGTTTAGGACCGCCGATACGTCCTCGACCGTCATTGATCGCATCATTGAGGCGAGCCACGAATACGGCATGAGCAAGCTCGCCGTCGAAGATCCGGTCACCGGCAAGCTCACCTACGGCAAGCTGCTGACGGGTGCCGCGGTGCTCGGCGCCAAGTTCCGCACCATGTTCCCGGAAAACAACCTCGGCGTCATGCTGCCGAATGCCAATGGCGCTGCCGCAACCCTTCTCGGCGTCATGACAGCGGGCAAGGTACCGGCCATGCTGAATTTTACTGCCGGTGCGGCCAACATCCTTTCCGCCTGCAAGGCCGCAGAGGTGAAGCACGTCCTTACGTCTCGCGCTTTCGTCAAGCAGGCCAAGCTGGGGCCTGTTATCGAGGAGATGGAGAAGCAGGTGAAGATCGTCTGGCTTGACGATCTGCGTGCCGAAATTGGTTCCGTGAGCAAGATCAGAGGCTATCTGCACAAGGCAAGGCCGCTGGTGAAACGCCGGCCGGATGATCCGGCAGTGATTCTCTTCACCTCGGGTTCCGAAGGTACACCGAAGGGCGTGGTCCTGACCCATCGCAACATCCTGTCGAACGCCGCTCAGGCAGCCGCCCGCATCGATTTCCACAGCGGCGACAAGGTGTTCAACATCTTGCCCGTTTTCCATTCCTTCGGGCTGACGGCAGGCACCGTGCTGCCTCTGATCTCGGGCGTGCCGGTCTACTTCTATCCTTCGCCGCTGCATTACCGCATCGTCCCGGAACTGATTTACGTCTCGAACGCCACGATCATCTTTGGCACCGACACCTTCCTCAACGGCTACAGCAGGACAGCGCATCCTTATGACTTCCGCTCTATCCGCTATATTTTCTCCGGCGCGGAGCCGGTGAAGGCCTCGACCCGCGCGACCTATATGGAGAAATTCGGCCTGCGCATTCTGGAAGGTTATGGCGTCACCGAAACCGCACCGGTCATTTCGATCAACACGCCGATGTACAACAAGTCGGGCACAGTCGGCAAAATCCTGCCGGGCATGGAATGGAAGCTCGAGTCGGTACCCGGTATCGATGAGGGTGGCCGGCTCGTCGTTCGCGGCGACAACGTCATGGCGGGTTATCTGCGCGCCGAAAATCCCGGTGTCCTTGAGCCGCTCGTCGACGGCTGGCACGATACCGGCGACATCGTCACCATCGACGAGGATGGTTTCGTCAAGATCCGTGGCCGCGCCAAGCGCTTCGCCAAGATCGGCGGCGAGATGATATCGCTTGCGGCCGTCGAGACGCTTGCCGCAGAACTCTGGCCGGGCGCTCTCTCGGTCGTGTCTTCAATACCGGACGCAAAGAAGGGTGAGCGGCTGGTTCTCTTGACCGATGCGCCGACTGCCACCCGCGGCGAGTTCCTCGCTTTTGCCAAATCAAAGGGCGCCATGGATATGATGGTGCCGGCCGAGATCAATATCGGCACGGTGCCGGTGCTTGGCTCGGGAAAGGTGGATTTTGTCGCGGCGCGCAAAATGGCCGAAAGCGCAGCACAGCCGGAGCAGGCGGCATAAGCCTGGCTTCATCCTGCGCAGCCCGGCTCATGTTTTTCAATCGCTGCCTGTCGAACTGCAGCGATGTCCGTTAAAACGAAAACAGGCGGCATGGCCGCCTGTTTTGATGTCTCGGACAAACCGTCCGTTACTTCTGTTCTGGCGCCAGGAATTCGGCACAGTAGGAAGAACCGCTCACACCCGGGATATCATTGACGGTGCGGATGTCACGGATCGTGTAGTCGGAGTTGGTGGTGATTTCGGCTTGGCAGCGCAGATAGAGCGTGCGGGCTGCCGCAATCTGCTTGCCGCGCTTGCCATCGGCGCCTTCGGCATATTTCGCGGGAACGCGCACCGTCTTGTAACCGCCTTTCCAGCTGTAGATCGTCGAAGAGCCTTCGTCGCGATCGCTGAGCGGCGGGCCGTAGGCGGCAAAGAACTTGCCGGCCGACTGGCCGACCCAGCGGGCTTCGATCGGATCGCCGGGAGTGGGTATGGTGGTGCATCCGGCAAGCGCAATTGCAAGCGCGGCGGCCCCGGTCATGGTGCGGAGTTTCATCGTGTCGTCCCTGATATTTAGCCAGTGGCTGCGAAGCCGCCTTTGCGGCGGTTTCGCCTGTCCCGCCAAGCCCTTTAGCGTGTAACCCGGCAAAAGAAAATTGCCACTTGGCCGCTTCTGAAGAATTTGCCGGGGGTGTGGCTTTTTGCTGCACGGCCTGGCGAAAGGCCCTGTCACGAGCCTGTCAAAAATTCCCGCGCCTTTTTGAATTTTGGTGCTTGCGCAACATTATAGGCCGGTCTATAGAGGCGCCGCTGGTCACGGAGTGTAGCGCAGTCTGGTAGCGCACCACGTTCGGGACGTGGGGGTCGAGTGTTCGAATCACTCCACTCCGACCAGCTCTAATCTCTTGTATTCCCGATACAAAATTATCTCCCGAAATTACGGGTTAATTTTTCCGCTATCGTTACCACAAGTGTCGCCCACCGGCGAGTTTTGGGTTCCGTATATTCGGATAAGCTCACTGCCGTCGGACTGATTTACTTTAGTAATTTGTTGTTAACCATGAATTGCTACCAAAATTCATCTCCTGGATGCATGACGCATTCGATTCCCTTCTATGGCCGCTACCGTCGCCATTTTCCAAGGATCGTTGATGTCATCAATCATCACCAACAATTCTGCCATAGCTGCGCTCCAGACTTTGCGAGGAACCGGCCGTTCCTTGCAGCGGACGCAGGAGCATGTGTCGACGGGTCTCCGAGTTGAAAAGGCTGCGGACAACGCGGCGTATTGGTCGATTTCGACCACGATGAGGTCGGATGCGAAAGCCATATCAGCAGTTCAGGATGCGCTGGGTCTAGCCGCGAATACCGTCGACACCGCATATGTTGGTATGTCCAACGCAATCGACGTGATGAGCGCATTCAAAGCAAAGCTGGTTGCGGCCCATGAATCTGGCGTTGACAAAACAAAGATAAATGAGGAGCTGAGCCAGCTCAAACAGCAGCTGAAATCGATTGCAGCTTCGGCTTCCTTCAACGGCCAAAATTGGCTTTGGATGACTGATCCCACAGACCCGCAACAAAATGGTGTCAAGCAGTTGCCGGGGGCATTTGTCCGTGACGCTTTTGGGAACGTCTCGGTACAACCTATAAGCTTCGACATGACCGCGAGCTTCGATACAGATCAAGTCTACTACTTGATTTCGGACGGCGGCTGCGACGGGATTATAACGAATTCCGGTTTCGCTAACATTCTCGGGTACACCAGAGAATGGGTGGTCTTTAATGGTGACAACCATCAGATACACCCCGAGATGATCCTAACGCCGCAGACGACAAACGAAGAACTGGACGAGATGACAGGTATTACGGAGCTTATGCTTCAGCGAATGGTTGACGTCGGTTCCATGTTCGGCTCGCTCACAAAACGCATCTCCATGCAGACCGAATTCGCATCGACACTCCAAGACTCTATTGCGTCAGGTATCGGCCGTCTCGTGGACGCCGACATGGAAGAGGAATCATCCCGGTTGGCTGCCTTCCAAACCCAGCAGCAGCTCGCGATTCAATCTTTATCGATTGCAAATCGAGCCCCGCAAAACATGCTCTCGCTTATCCAATCGTAAACAGGCCACGCCGAAAATTCGGATTGTCGCTGGCTGCTGCCGTTGCGATCTTATGTATTAATCCTGACATCGAAGCCGCGATGGTACTGGCTGCCAGAACCTCTTTGAAAACACGCTTGCGACAGCAATTGGCAGTGTGGTTTCTGGCTGCATCTCCGCCGATGACGTCGTCGCGCGGTGAGTTGCTGCCGGTGTAGGCAGAACGAAGTTGGGATGATGGTTTCTCCTTCAGCCCGCCGATTTGAAACAGCCAAAATTCAGAATTTTAGATTTTGCTAACGAACAAATAGGCGCTAAGCTGGCTTCCTTCGGAGGAGGAAGCGTCAATGAAGAAGATGAACAATCGACAAGTTCGGATTCCAGGCCCGAAAGATCAGGATATCACCGAGCATTGCCGAAAATTCGGGATAGGCCCGGCCGAGGAGAAGAAGCTGAAGAAGCTCCTGGGTCATAGGGCGCCGCTCCATGAGATTCAGGCGAACGCTTCCAAGCCTCAGCCGAAGTGGCGTTAGAGCGGAACCTTTCTTCACCTCAAGCTATGAACGCGATGTTGGTGGCCCACTCTGACGCGGGTGCAGGACTTTCCCATTCCCGGATGCTTGAAATAAAAAGCCCCGCCGGTGGCTTTCGGCGGGGTAGATGGGGAAAGCTCTCCGAAAGGTGGCAGGAGAGCTCGGGCATTTCAGCAAGTCTGAAAGAATGAGGCGAGGGCACTTTTGCCGGATTCGGTACAGTTCGCTTAAAAACCCGTAATTTTTAGTGGGAAAACTCGCAATTTCGGCTTGGCACCGTTTTTTGGCGAGGAGAGCACGCCGTCGCAGCGACGTGCCCGCCTTCGATCATATCAGCTGGCCGCCTGCAGCTTGTCCTGCGTCTTCGTATCGAAGTCGCTGGCGTCATGGCGTTCATGGAGTTGGCTGGAGGACTCGCCGCTGACGCGGTTGACCATCCGGCCGCGCTTGACGGCAGGGCGTTCGCCAATCAGGTCGGCCCAGCGCTTCATGTTCTTGTACTCCTGCACCTGCAGGAATTCGGCGGAATCATTGTACATCCAGCCCTTCACGAGGCCGCCATACCAGGGCCAGATCGCCATGTCGGCGATGGTGAAGTCGTCGCCGGCGATATATTCGCTTTCAGCCAGACGCCGGTCGAGCACGTCGAGCTGGCGCTTGGTTTCCATGGCGAAACGGTTGATCGCATATTCGATCTTCGTCGGCGCATAGGCATAGAAATGGCCGAAGCCGCCGCCGAGATAGGGCGCGCTTCCGACTTGCCAGAACAGCCAGGAGAAGCATTCGGCGCGCTTGGCCGGATCGGTCGGCAGGAAGGCGCCGAATTTTTCTGCGAGATAGGTGAGGATCGCGCCGGATTCGAAGATGCGCACCGGCTTTTCGCCGCTTCGGTCCATCAGCGCCGGGATCTTGGAATTCGGGTTGATCTCGACGAAGCCGCTGCCGAACTGATCGCCATCGCCGATCCTGATCAGCCAGGCATCATATTCCGCGCCGCGATGGCCAAGCGCCAGCAGTTCCTCCAGCATGATCGTCACTTTCACGCCATTTGGCGTTCCAAGCGAATAAAGCTGCAGCGGATGGCGGCCGACCGGCAACTCTTTTTCACGGGTCGGTCCGGCAATCGGGCGATTGATGCTGGCGAATTGGYCGCCGTTTTCCTTGTCCCAGGTCCAGATCTTAGGGGGCGTATAGTCGGACGAACTGGTCATGTGAGCTCCTGACAGAATAACTTCGTGTTTTGCATGAAAGGCCCAATCCTTAACCTCAATTGGGACCCATGAACATATTGGTAGCAATGAAGTTATTGTCATCAGGGCGGCGGCTTTTTAAATTGCCGCCGCAGAGCCGCGTTAGAAGCTGAGCTTGCTTTTTTGCTGGCCGTCGGCATCGAAGTTTTCGGGCACCAGCCACGCCTCGTAGCCGGCCTTCAGTTTCGGCCAGTCGCCATCGGTCATTGCAAACCAGGCGGTATCGCGGTTGCGGCCCTTCTGCACCATGTGCTGACGGAAGATGCCTTCAAAGGCGAAGCCGAAGCGTTGTGCCGCGCGCTTGGACGGTTCGTTGAGATTGTTGCACTTCCATTCGAAGCGCCGGTAGCCGAGCGTGTCGAAGACATAAGCGGCGCAGAGATAGAGCGCTTCTGTCGCAACCCGCTTGCGGGCGATCTCTGGTCCCCAGAGAATATTGCCGATCTCGATGACACCGTTGGCTGCATCGATGCGCATCAGTCCCTGCCTGCCCTCGGCGCGTCCCGTCGCCTTGTCGATGACGGCAAAGAACAGCGGGTCTTCGCTTGCGACGGACCTTTCCAGCCAGGGCGTGAAGGCTGCCATATCGGCAGGTGCTGCTTCGAAGAGATAGCGGAAGCGATCCTCCGCGCCCGGCTGCTGCGCGGAGCGGAGCAGGTCGGCGCCGTGTTTTGTGGCGTCCAGCGGTTCCAGGCGGGTGTAGCGGCCTTCAATCGGGGCGCGGGCGGGGCGGGCAACACCCTTCCAGTCGGCAAGATCTTTTGTCATATCCGTCATTCCATTGAACTTATGCATTGAACTCCGACTGCTCTTGCCTTGCAAATGGACTGGAGTAAAAGTCCAGTTCTGAACTTTCTGGCAGACCAGTTGACGCATGACATCGGCACCCATATGGCTGAGCCTCGATCGAAACGGCGGTGACCTGAGCGGGCAGATCTATCGAAGCCTGCGCGACCGTATCCTGCTCGGCCAGCTTCCGGCTGGCCATAAGCTGCTATCGACGCGTGCCCTTGCGGCTTCGCTCGGTGTTGCACGCTCCACGGCGGTAGAGGCCTATGACCGACTGAGATCCGAAGGGTATATCGAGGCGTCTGCTGGTGTTGCGACGCGGGTTGCAGCGCTTGAGCGTATGCGGCCCGAACACCAAAGGGACGACCGTGCTCCCGTTGAGGGCAAGAAATCGGACCAGCCTTCCTATCGTGGCCTGTTCCGGCCCGGTGTACCCGATGTATCTGATTTCCCGCATGCCGCCTGGAGCCGTCATCTTGCCGCACGCAGCCGCTCGCTGCGCATTCATCACCTCGGCTACGAGAACCCAACTGGTATCCGCGAGCTGCGCGAAGCCATCCTTGAGCATATTTCTATGACGCGCGGCGTGATCGCCGAGCCGGAGCAGGTCATGATCATGCCCTCCACGCGCGCGGCGATCGATATGCTGGCGAGAGCCATGCTGAGAAGGAGCGGACGCAAGACCGCATGGATGGAAGATCCTGGCTACGCTGCTGCGCGCTTGCTGCTCGGCGATGCCGGCGCCGAGATCGTGGCGGTTCCCTGCGATGGGCAGGGCATCGACGTATCGAAGGCGGAAGGCCCGCAGCCGGCGCTGATCTATGTGACGCCATCCCATCAATATCCGACCGGCGCCACGCTCAGCCTGCCGCGCCGGCTGGCGCTGCTGGAGGCGGCGCGCCGTCACGAGAGCCTTATCGTCGAGGATGATTACGACAGCGATTTTCAATATGGCTCGCGGCCGATCGCCGCCTTGCAGGGCATCGACAGGGCGGAGGTCGTGGCCTATGTCGGCACCTTCTCGAAGGTGCTGGCACCTGGCCTGCGTGTCGCCTATGCCGTCGTGCCGCGTTGGCTGGTATCAGAGGCTTCGGAGGCGCTGCATCGCAGGGGCGTCGCCGTCTCCACCCATATCCAGGCGGCACTTGCCGATTTCATCAACGAGGGCCGTCTGCGCGCCTATTTGAGGCGCATGAGCCAGCAATATGCCGAGCGGATGGCCCGGACGATCGGAATGCTGGAGAGCCATTTTGGCGGAAGACTTGTCATTTCGGGCGGCAATGGCGGACTGCAGCTTGCGGCCTGGTTTCGCGATGAGATGGTGGATGACCGGGCGGTCGTCGCGAAGGTGAATGCATCAGGATATGGTCTGATGCCGATGTCGGGTTTCTTTATCGGCAAATCTGCTCCCGGCATTCTCTTCGGTATCTCGCAAGCGGAAGCGGCAGCCGTTCAAAGACTGGCAGCCGATCTGAAGTTGATGCTTGGCTAGAAGCAACTGCGCCCGGAACTGGTCCGGGCGCAGCGCTCACGTGGGTGCCCTTCAAGCGGCGGCGAAGGGCACGGCCACGAAGGTCTTGTTACCGCCGCGTTCGATCAGGAGCAGCACCGACTTGCGACCGGACTTGCCGGCATCGGCAACGGCGGTCTTGACGTCGCGGGCATCATGTACCGGCTTGTCGTTGACCGAGACGATCACGTCGCCGGGCTGGATGCCGGCAGCAGCGGCCGACTTGTCCGGGTTGACGTTGGCAACGACTGCGCCGGCAACGCTGTGGGGCAGGTTGAGCTGCTGGCGAACATCAGGCGTCAGGTCGGCAAGGCCGATGCCAAGGCTCGGCTGGCCAGCGGCCTGGCCCTGGTCATCGCTGCTTTCGGCAGCAGCCTGCTTCTGCGTGTCTTCGTTGCCGCCGACGGTGACGTTCAGATCGACCGTCTTGCCGTCACGCCAGACGGTCAGGGTTTCCTTCGCACCTGGCGACAGGTCGGCAACGAGGCGCGACAGGTCCTTTGGCGTCTTGACGCTTTCGCTGCCGACGGCCGTCACGATGTCGCCGGTCTTCACGCCGGCATGCGCGGCAGGCGCTTCGTTGGAAACAGTAGCAACCAGCGCGCCTTCAGCCTTGGAGAGGCCGACGGCATCGGCGACATCCTGGGTGACCGGCTGGATCTGTACGCCGAGATAGCCGTGATCGATCGAACCGTTCTTCTGCAGCTTGGCAACGATCGCCTTTGCTTCAGATGAAGGAATGGCGAAGCCGACGCCGACGCTGCCGCCGTTCGGGGAGTAGATAGCAGTATTGATGCCGACGACATTGCCGTCACGATCGACCAGCGGGCCGCCGGAATTGCCGTGGTTGATCGGCGCGTCGATCTGGATGAAGTCGTCATAGGGGCCGCTATGCAAGTCGCGGCCGCGAGCCGAGACGATGCCGGCCGTCACCGTCGTGCCAATGCCAAACGGATTGCCAATGGCAAGGATCTGGTCGCCGAGCTTCAGCTTGTCGGAATCGCCCCAGGCGATGGTCGCAAGCGGATGTGGAGCCTGAACCTTCAGAACGGCGAGGTCGGACTTGGCGTCGGCGCCAAGCAGCTTGGCCGGCAGTTCGGTGCCGTCGTCGAGTGTGACCTTGATGTCGATGGCGTTGTCGATGACGTGGTTGTTGGTGACGATCACGCCGTCGGGGCTGATGACGAAACCGGAACCGAGCGCCATGGCATGCTGCGATTGCTGCTGCTGCTGCTGTGGAGCCTGGTGCGGCAGGGGAATACCCTGCTGTTCGAAGAACTGGCGGAACTGCTCGTCCATCGGTGAACTGTCGGCACTGGCGTTAGTTGCCTTCATCGTGGTGGTAATGGTCACCACGGCTGGCTTGTCGGCATCGACGATGGAAGCAAACGAGCCGTTGGAGGCAAGAATGCCGCCGGTCTCAGCCGGAGCGGCAAGAGCTGCCGAGGTAGAGGAGATGGCGAAGGGCAGGGAGGCCGCGCCGAGAACGATGGCCGCTCCGACAAGTGCTGCGGCCCGATGCTTGCGAAGAATGTTTGACATGCTGGATTCCCTTGCGAGAGCGTTGGCATTGAATGGCGTCTTGGTTCCATGCCATGGACCTTGGCGTCAGTGAGTATTGCTGCCAGGTTTTACCGTTTATTACTTATATTTCGCCTGTATTATACGACGAATACTGTATTCGGGAAGAACTGGCGCTTGATACCTATATGACCCGTTCTGTGGGATTTACAAATTAAACATTGATCATGTTTGTATTACAGGATCGTAAGACATTACTGTAATTTAATCTTGGCCGACCAAGTATCGCCGCAATTCTCCCGGCTCCCGCAGTTGCCCGCGCCGCGTGGTGCCAGAATAGTAAAATATATCCCACTTTCGTGTGATCCGCCGGCCTGCCGCTGCGTAATGACCTGAACCATTCACGACGTTTGTTCATGTTTTTTCGTGCTTCGGTTGAGCTGGAACATTGAAATGTTAGTAGACTCTAAATTAATTTTTCTTCAGAAAGAGCAAACCGCGAATTGGCACGGAGCGAGGCTCGCAGCGGCATGCGGGAAGCGATGAGGGATTCAGTGAAGCCGGGGCGGGAAAAGAAGCGCAGTTCCCATGTGAAGTTGAGTGATGTTGCAAAGAGGGTAGGGGTCAGCCCGATCACTATCTCGCGCGCGCTTCGCAACCCTGAAATCGTCTCCGAAGAGCTGCGCGAGGTCATCCTGCGCACCGTCGACCAGATGGGCTACATCCCCAATCTTGCTGCCCGCGCGCTTGCCGGCCGCCACAGCGGCATCGTCGGTGTCATCACTCCGTCGCTTCATCATCCCTGCTTCACCGGTGTGATGATGGGCATCGAGGAGCGGTTGCGGGCTACGGATCTGCGGGTGCAATATGCCAATACGCTCAACGACGTCGATCAGGAGATCAGCCAGTTCAAATCCTTCCTGGCGCAGAAGCCGGCCGGGATCATCCTCGTCAACGCGGAACATTACGACGGCCTTGCGATGCTGATGGACGCGGCTGCCTTTCCGGTCGCCCATGTTGCCGATCTCAGCCAGCCGCCGGAAACGCTGCTAGTCGGCATGTCGCATCATGTTGCGACGGCCGCCGCCACCCGTTTCCTTCTGTCGAAAGGATACAAGCGGATTGGTTTCATTGGCGGGCTCAGCGATATCCGCTCGCGCCGCAGTCGTGCGGGATATGACGAGGCCATGCGCCAGGCCGGTCTCGACAATCCGTCGCTGACCCACGGCGAAGACGGTTCCACCAGCATCGGTCTCGGACGGCGCCTGTTCAGCGAGCTGCTGGAGAGGGTGCCGGATCTCGATGCCATCCTCACGCAGAACGACGATCTGGCCCTGGGGGCCCTGATCGAATGCAACGAACGCGGCATCAACGTGCCAGAGGATTTTGGCATCTGCGGCTTCAACGATCTGGAATTTGCGCAGTTCACCTCGCCGTCTCTGACGACGGTGCATGTTCCGCGTTACGACCTTGGCCGCCGCGTCGCCGACATGCTGCTGCGCGCCATTCGCGAAGAGCGGCCGGAAGAGCAAAGGGTCGATCTCGGTTTTTCGATCATCGAGCGCGGCTCGACGCGGCCGGAACCGAAGCAGTGAAACGGAAATGAAAAAGGGGCCAATCGGCCCCTTTCTTTAGATATCGCTTGCCGCGCTCGACCAGAGCTCGGCCGCTTCCGACGCCGTCATGCGGCGCACTTCCGCTTCGTGACGACGGTTGGCGAAAAGCTCGCTCGCCATGATCTGCTCGGCGAGATCGGCCGGAAGCGAGAGGATGACGCGGGCATCACTACCATACAGGCCACTGACATCGGTGCGTTTGCCGGTCACCATGCCGCCGGCGATGGTGTTGTTGGTCTCCGGGTCGATCAGGATGAAAGAGCCGGTGGCACGGTTCTGCTCATAGGGATCGAAGATCGCCGCTTCGTCGAAAACGAGCCGCACTTTGCCGATTGCATTCATGTAGAGCCGCTGGGCGGAATTCCAGGCGCCGGTCTTCAGCTCGAGCTGGCTGACGGGTTCGACCTGAACGCGCTGGCGGCGCGAACCGCTCTTCAGCCAGTAGCGCTTGCCGGCCTCGATACCCTCAGGCTGCAGGGCGACGACCTGCGCATCGAAGGTCAGGCCTGTTTGCGGTTGGCTGTCAATCGAAACGATCATGTCGCCGCGCGCCACGTCCACCTGACGGTCGAGCACGAGCGTGATCGCGTCACCGGCGACAGCCGCATTGCGCACCAGGTCGAAGGTGACGATCTTGGTGACATTGGCGACCATGCCCGAGGGCAGGATCATGACGCTGTCGCCCGGCTTCACAGAGCCGCCGGCAACCGTGCCCTGATAGCCGCGGAAGCTTTCGCCGGGGCGGGAGACGCGCTGCACGGAAAAGCGGAAGCCTGTCGTCTGGCCGGAGCGGACGGTTGCATGCTCCAGCGTCTCGACCAGCGTCGGACCATTATACCAGGGCATCGCGGCCTGGCCGGAATAGACGACGTTTTCGCCCTTCAGCGCCGACATCGGAATTGCGGTGATCTGCTTGACGCCGAGTGACAGGGCAAATTCCTTAAACTCGTGAGTGATCTTGTCGAAGCCGGCACGGTCGTAATTCGTCAGGTCGATCTTGTTGACGGCAAGCACGAACTGCTTGATGCCGAGCAGCGAGGCGATCGTCGCGTGACGGCGCGTCTGTTCGAGAATGCCGGCGCGGGCATCGACCAGCAATATGGCGAGATCGGCAGTGGATGCCCCGGTCGCCATGTTGCGGGTGTACTGCTCGTGACCGGGCGTGTCGGCGACGATGAAGGAGCGCTTGTCGGTCGAGAAATAGCGATAGGCGACATCGATGGTGATGCCCTGTTCGCGCTCGGCCTGCAGGCCATCGAGCAGCAGTGCGAAATCGGGCAGGCCGAGATCGTTCTGCTTGCCGGTGGAATCGCGACGAAGCGTTGCCGCCTGATCTTCCTTCACTGCCTTGGTATCCCAGAGCAGGCGCCCGATCAGGGTGGACTTGCCGTCATCGACACTGCCGCAGGTGATGAGGCGCAAAGGGCGCGAGTCGCGCAGGGCCTTGAGCGGCTCGGCAGCGGGCACGGCGACGACGTTTGCGGGAACTGCTGCAGTCATCTCAGAAATATCCTTCACGCTTCTTCTTTTCCATGGAACCGGACTGGTCACGGTCGATGGCGCGGCCCTGACGCTCGGAAACCGTGGCGATTTCCAGCTCCGCGATGATCTCTTCAAGGCTGGTGGCGGTCGATCGGATCGCACCCGTCAGCGGGAAACAGCCGAGCGTGCGGAAGCGGATGGAATCTTCCTGCTTCGTTTCGCCGGGCAGCAATTCGAGCCGCGGATCGGAAGCTGAGATCATCATCCCGTCACGCTCGACATAGGGGCGCTTGGCCGCGAAATAGAGCGGCACGATCGGGATGTCCTCAGCCTGGATGTAGCGCCAGATATCGACCTCGGTCCAATTGGACAGCGGAAAGACACGTACGCTTTCGCCCTTGCGGATCTGGCCATTATAGACGTTCCAGAGTTCCGGGCGCTGGTTACGCGGATCCCAGCGATGGTCGGGCGTGCGGAAGGAGTAGATGCGCTCCTTGGCGCGGGAGGCTTCCTCGTCACGCCGTGCGCCGCCGAAGGCCGCGTCGTACTGTCCGGCATCCAGCGCATTGCGCAGCGCTTCCGTCTTCATGATGTCGGTATAGCGCGCAGAGCCATAGGTGAACGGCGTGATGTTTTCAGCCGCACCACGCGGATTGATGTGCTCGATCAGGTCGAGATCGTACTTTTTGATGATCTCGTCGCGGAAGGTGATCATCTCCGCAAACTTCCAGCCCGTGTTGACGTGCAGCAGCGGGAAGGGCACGCGGCCGGGGTAGAAGGCCTTGCGGGCAAGATGCAGCAGCACGGAGGAATCCTTGCCGATCGAATAGAGCATCACCGGACGCTCGAATTCGGCTGCAACTTCGCGGAAGATATGGATCGCTTCGTTTTCCAGCGCCTTCAGATGCGGGTCGAGCGGCGGCTTGGCGCTCTGCGGATTGGTCAGTTCCGTATCCTGACGGTTATCGGACATTTCGTACTCCAGACTCTTTATTGCTGCGCGACGGACGAAGCCGCCTCTTCGGCGACATGCAGACCGCATTCGCGCTTCTCATCCTGTTCCCACCACCAGCGGCCGGCGCGCTCCGGCTCGCCGGGCTTGATGGCACGGGTGCAGGGTTCGCAGCCGATCGAGGGATAACCGCGCGCATGCATCGGGTTTACCGGCACGCTGTTGTCGGCGACGAAGGCATTGATCTTGTCGATGTCCCAGTCGGCGAGCGGGTTGACCTTCAGGAGGTGACGCTCGGCGTCATATTCGGCAAAGGGCGTCTCGGCGCGGTTGGCCGACTGTCCGCGGCGCAGGCCGGTGATCCAGATCGTTGCGCCTGCCAGCGCCCGCGCAAGCGGCTTCAGCTTGCGCACGCCACAACAGGCATGCCTAGCTTCGACACTCTCGTAGAAACCGTTCATGCCGTATTTTGCTGCGTAGGCGTCGATATCCGCCTGCTCCGGTTCGTACTTGACGATATGGATGTCGTACTGGCTTTCGGTCTCGTCGATCAGCTTGAGCGTTTCGGCGAAAAGCCGGCCCGTTTGCAGCGTCACGACATCGATCGGCAGGCGATGCGTACCGATCTCGGCAGTGATGACCTGGTCCTCGATGCCGAGGGAAGTGGTGAAGACCACCCGCCCGCCAAGGCCGGCCACGAACGAAAGCCGACCTGCGAGGTCGAGGCCCGCGAGCTTGTCAGCCAAACCCTCGGCTTCTTCGATCGGATTGATAACAGTCATGGGGGATCCTGTCCTTGATGTTGGCCGGAGTATCGCAGCTGATCAATGGAACGGATAGAAAAAGGGATTTCGAAAGGACTGCTTGGCGGAGCAAATATCTCTCCCATCCTGCCGCAATGCAGAAAAGCAGCCGCCGGCGCCAAAAAGGCACCCCGGACTTAATGTCTATAGAAATAGTAGTGTTACACGACGCCTGTCAATCGGAAATCTGAATTGATGGCGGGAAAGATGAAAATTGCCTTCTTTTGACATAGATTACCAGCTGTTGGCCGAGGGTGAAAAACAGAGCCAAAATACTTGTCTCTCAAGGCTTTTTCCGGCGCGTTCAAATTCCGTTCATGCTGGCTGTGCAATAG